>NZ_JBSFHN010000008.1:0-230654 GCF_053597115.1 Streptomyces sp. NPDC001515 | reverse complement strand
ACATGTTCAGACGAAGGCCGCTTCCGCGTACGGCAGATACCGAACCGAGTGATCAAGTACGACGCATCGTTCGACGACGCACGTTAAAGATCAAGCTAGGGGCGTACGAGCAGGGAGCGCGGTCCCCGGGTGAGGAGGCCGGTCGCGGCGGGGCGGAAGCCCTCCGCCCAGCGCAGGTCCGGCATCGCGTCGAGGAGGGCGCGCAGTCCCTCCTCCGCCTCCAGACGGCCGAGGGCCACGGCGGGGCAGCCGGACGGGCCGGGGAGGCCGCGGTCCTGGTCGCGGCGGAAGGGGTCGAAGACGTCCGGGGCGGCGAAGCGTTCCGGGTCGCGCCCGGCGGAGCCCAGGAGGCAGGCGACGGGGGCGCGGGCCGGGAGGGTGCCGCCGCTGAGGGTGACCTCGGTGAGGGTGCGGCGCAGGACGACCTGGACGGGGGGATCGCGGCGCAGCGACTCCGTCCAGGCCCGTCCGGCGAGCGCGGGTTCGATGCGCAGGGCGGCCAGCAGATCGGGGTCGTCGAGCAGATTGGCGAGGAGCGAGGCGAGCGCGGTCTCGCGCAGTCCGGTGCGCCGGGTGCAGGGCCCCTCGTCGGCCGGTGCGCCGGGGGTCCGGGCGGCGAGGGAGCCGGCGGGGAGCCAGCGGCAGAACTCCTCGACGAGATCGGCCCGGTCCCGTCCGGCGATGCGGCGGGCGAGGACATGGGCGGTCCGTTCGACGCGTTCGGCGACGGCCCGGGGCACGGTGCCGGTCCCCACGGCGTAGCGGTCGCGGGGCAGGCACCGGTAGCTGCCGTGGCAGAGGCCGACCGGCGCGGGTCCGCCGCGCGGTGCCCCGTCGTGCGGGTAGCCCGCGAAGCGCGGGTCGGTGAGAGCGGTGGCCACGTCGTCGTACCGGCTGACCAGCCAGGCCCCCAGCGGGGCGTCGTAGCTCAGCGGGTGCTCCTCGCGCAGCACCCGGTAGAGGCGGTACGGGTCGTGGGCGGCGCCCGGCGCGAGGAGGCTGGGTCCGGCGCCGGCGCGGCGGCGGCGCCCGGCGGGGCGCCGGGCGGTGCGGTACTCGGGCGAGGGCGTCGGGGCCGGTATCTCTCCGGGCGCGTCGGCCTGCATGGCGTACCCCCGGGGTGTCGGGCGCGCCGGTGGGCGGCGCGGTCCCCCTCAGGGGATCACCGCGCCGGGGCCGCCGCAGTCGGCGTGCGGCCGTCCGGGTGACGCGGCGTCCGGGGGTCGGTGTCACGCCGGGCCGGACGCGGGCGCGGGGGTGAGCGGCGGGCGGGCGGCGCGCAGGAGGCCGGCGAAGGCGGCGGCGGCACCGGTCAGCTCGACGCGGGAGAACACCGCGAGCGGGCGGGACCAGGGCGGATCGACGGCGAGGAGCGCGCAGTCCTCACCGACCGCGCCGCGCACCATGTGGGCGGGGGCCGTCGCGACGCCGACCCCCGCCGCCGCCATGCGGACGGCGGTCGAGGTGTGCTCGGTGCGCACGGCGGTGCGGGGCTCGAATCCGGCTCGGGCGCAGGCCAGATCCAAGAAGGGGCGGCCCCGCACGACCGGTTCCATGGCGCAGCGCACCCAGGGCCGGTCGGCCAGTTCGGCGAGGCGGACCGAGGCCCGGCCGGCGAGCGGGTCGTCGGCCGGGACGACCAGGACGATGTCCTCCGCCCCGATCGGGACGACCGGTCCGGGCCACCCGGCGGGCGGCGGGCCGACGGCGAGGTCGGCGGTGCCGCGCTCGACGCGCTCCTCCAGCGC
Organism: Streptomyces sp. NPDC001515; assembly: GCF_053597115.1. Classification (NCBI taxonomy): domain Bacteria; kingdom Bacillati; phylum Actinomycetota; class Actinomycetes; order Kitasatosporales; family Streptomycetaceae; genus Streptomyces; species Streptomyces sp. NPDC001515. The sequence continues at coordinate 228,906 of NZ_JBSFHN010000008.1, read as the reverse complement.
GTCGGTCGCGGCGTACTCGTGCAGGACCAGGGCGACGCCGGGGTGGGCCGCGCGCCAGCGTGCGAAGACGTCGGGGAGGATGCCGACGGCGATGGCGTGGACGGTGGCGATGTGCAGTTCGCCGCCCTCGGCCCCGGCCGCCGCGCGGGCCGCCCGCCCGGCCTGGGCGGCGCTGCGCACGGCGCGTTCCGCGTGCGGGAGGAAGGCGCGGCCCATCGGGGTCGGCCGCACGCCCCGGGGCAGCCGTTCCAGCAGGGCGCCGCCCACCTCCCGTTCCAGCGCCTTGATCTGGTGGGAGAGCGCGGGCTGGGTGACATGGAGGAGTTCGGCGGCCCGGGTGAAGGAGGACTCCTCGACGACCGCGACGAAGTACTCCATCTGACGCAGGCTCATCGTCCGCTCCCCCGCTCCCCGTCATGAACACCGTGCATGGGCGCCACACAAACATTGCCTTGGACTCATGGCAAGAGCCGGGCGGAGGCTGGGCACATGACAGCGACGAGGCGGGTGCGCGAGAGCGATGTGGTGGTCGTCGGCGGGGGTACGGGCGGCTACGCCACGGCGCTGCGGGCGGCGGCGCTGGGGCTGGAGGTGGTGCTCGCCGAGCGGGACGAGGTGGGCGGCACCTGTCTGCACCGGGGCTGCGTCCCCAGCAAGGCGATGCTGCACGCGGCCGAGCTGGTGGACGGCATCGCGGAGGCCCGGGAGCGGTGGGGGGTGAAGGCGGTGCTGGACTCCGTGGACTGGGCGGCGCTGACCGCCACCCGGGACGACATCGTGGCCCGCAACCACCGGGGGGTCCAGGGCCATCTGGCGCACGCGGGCGTCGACGTGGTGCGCGGCAGCGCCGAGCTGACCGGTCCGCGCGGGGTACGGATCGAGGGGTACGGGGAGGTCTCCGCGCGGCGCGGCATCGTGCTGGCCACCGGGTCGCGGCCGAGGACGCTGCCGGGGCTGCCGGCCGACGGGCGGCGCGTGGTCACCAGTGACGACGCCCTGTTCGCCCCCGGGCTGCCGGATTCGGTCCTGGTGCTGGGCGGTGGGGCGATCGGCGTCGAGTACGCCTCGCTGCACCGCTCGATGGGGGCGCGCGTGACCCTGGTGGAGGCGGCGGAGCGGCTGCTGCCGCTCGAGGACGCCGAGGTGTCGCGCCATCTGACGCGCGCGCTGAAGCGGCGCGGGATCGAGGTGCGGGTGGGTGCGCGGCTGCTGGACACGACGCTGCTGGAGGACGGGGTGCGCGCCACGGTCCGCACCCCGCGCGGGGAGAGCCGGACGGTGGAGGCGCGCCGGCTGCTGGTCGCGGTGGGCCGGGTTCCGGTGACGGACGGTCTGGGGCTCGCGGCGGCGGGGCTGGCCCCGGACGGGCGCGGCCATGTGGCACCGGCCGACTGGGCGCGGCTGGAGACCGCGGTGCCGGGCATCCACGTGGTGGGCGATCTGCTGCCGCCGCCCTCACTCGGCCTGGCGCACGCCTCGTTCGCCGAAGCGCTGGTGGTGGCCGAGACGCTGGCCGGGCTGCGCCCCGCGGCGGTGGACTACGCGGCGGTGCCCCGGGTCACGTACTCCGCGCCGCAGACGGCGGCGGTCGGCCTGTCCGAGGCGGCGGCCCGGGACGCCGGGCACGACGTCGTGGTCACCACGATGCCGCTGACGGGGGTGGCCAAGGGTCTGGTGCACGGGCAGGGCGGCATGGTGAAGGTGGTCGCGGAGCGGGGCGGCCGGGTCCTCGGGGTGCATCTGGTGGGGCCGCATGTCTCGGAGATGGTCGCCGAGAGTCAGCTGATCGTCGGCTGGGACGCCGAGCCGTCCGATGTGGCCCGCCATGTCCACGCCCATCCGACGCTCTCCGAGGCGGTCGGCGAGGTCTTCCTGACCCTGGCGGGCCGGGGCCTGCACCAGCGGGTGTGACCGGGGCGCCGGTCCGGGCGTACGCGCGAGGGCGGGCGCGCGGGCGGTCAGACCGGCGGGCGCGGGGCGGGGGCGGCGAGGCGGAAGGCCATCCGTCCGAAGCTCACCTGGTCGCCGTCGCGGACCGGCACGATTCCCGTGACGCGCTGCCCGTTGACGCAGGTGCCGTTGGTCGAGCCGAGGTCGCGCAGGGTCCACCGGCCGCCGTGCGCGAGGAGTTCGGCGTGCATGCGGGAGACCGTCTCATGGGTGAGGCGCAGTCCGTTGCCGGGGTCGCGGCCGATCAGCAGCGGGTGCGGACTCGGGGCCGGCAGCAGGAGTTTCGGCAGCCGCTCCGCGCGCCACGCCCGGCGCACCCGCTCGGGGAAGCCGGAGATCCCGCCCACGACCCGGACCAGGTGCCGCGACCAGCGGCCCTCGCCCTCCAGATCGGCGGTGAGCGCGTCCAGTTCCTCGGCGCGGCTCGCGTGCAGGGCCAGCTCCATGCGGCGCATGAAGGTGTCGTGGGAGAGCCTGCCCTGGGCCGCGCCCTCCCTGAGCACACCGAGGACACGGTCGCGCTGGGCGTCGGACAGCCGCACGGGGTACGTGTGGGACTCGAAGGAGGACGTCACAGCACCGATTGTCGGTCCGACGCCCCCGGGGTGTCCAGAACAACCCCGTTTTCCGCCTGCCCGGACCTCCCCGGGGCTCTGACCTGGGCTGTCGGTGCCGGATATACGCGAGCGGGTATCAGGGGGAGTTGTTAGGGTCGGCCGCCGTGCCGCTCGGCGACCTGCCGTGACGGCCTTTCCGTCCCTGGGGGATACGTGCCCGACGCACCACTCGATCTGACCGTCCGTCCGCTCACCGGGCTCGAGGAGCTGGGCCTGTTCCGCTCGCTGTCCTATGTCCTCGACCACGAACTCGCGGACGATCTCGCGACGGGCCGGCGCCGTCCCGAGTGGATGTGGGTGGCGCTGCGCGGTGACCGGGTGGTGGCCCGGATCGCCTGGTGGAGCAAGGACGGTGCCGCGCCGCTGGTGCTCGACTTCTTCGATCTGGACGACACGCTGCCGGAGCCGGAGCGGGGTGAGGCCGGGCTGCGGCTGGTGGAGGCGGCGACCGCCGCCGTCGTGCCGGCCGGCGCCCCGCGCCCGGAGTACGGGCGGTTCGTCCCGCCGGACTGGCGGGAGGACCCGGTGGCCCGGGACGTCGTGGAGTCCCGGGTCCGGGTCATGGAGCGCACCGGGGCCCGGATGCTGGTGGAGCGGCTGCGGCTGGAGTGGCGGGCGGGGACACCGGTGCCGGCCGGCTCCGGCCGGCTGCGGTTCCGTGAGGTGACCGGGCGGGAGGACCTGCTCGCGCTGATGACCCCGGTGCTGGAGGGCACCCTGGACGCCCACGGGCAGCAGGACCTGGCCTCGGGCCTGACGCCCCGCGAGGCGGCGGAGAAGCACTACGACGGGGAGCTGGCCGGCTACACCACCCCGCGCGCGTGGTGGCGGATCGCGGAACTCCCGGACGGCTCCCCGGTCGGCTTCGTGATCCCGGCTCGCAACAGCTACAACCCCGTCATCGCGTACATCGGGGTGCTGCCGGAGCGGCGCGGCCACGGATACATCGACGACCTGCTGGCCGAGGGCACCCGGGTACTCGCCGCCCAGGACGGGGTGGAGCGCGTCCGGGCGGCCACCGACCTCGGCAACGTCCCCATGGCGAAGTCCTTCGCCCGGCTGGGCTACGTCACCTTCCAGCGGGCCTTCGACATGGTCTGGGACGACTGACGCGAGCTCAGCTCCCCGACGAGCGCTGCGCCTTGATGACGTCGCGGTACCACGCGTACGAGTCCTTCGGGGTGCGGCGCAGCGTCTCGTAGTCGATGTGGACCAGGCCGAAGCGCTTGCTGACGCCCTCGGTCCACTCGATGTTGTCGGTGAGGGACCAGGTGAAGTAGCCGCGGACGTCGACGCCCGCGTCGATGGCCTCGCGCAGCGCCCCGAGGTGGCCGTCGAGGAAGGCGATGCGGCGGGCGTCGTTCGTGGGTTCGTCGACGGCGCAGCCGTTCTCCGTGATGTAGAGCGGCGGGAGCCGGTCGCCGTAGCGGTCCCTGAGCTGGACGAGGGTCTCGCGCAGTCCGTCGGGGACCACGGGCCAGCCGAAGTCCGTCTTCTCGTAGCCCTCGATCTCCCGGATGCCGAAGGGCAGTTCGGCGGGCATGCCGAATCCGGCGAAGGTGTCGAGGGCGTCCGGCCGGGGGGCGCCGACCAGCGTCGGGTTGTAGTAGTTGACGCCGTACCAGTCGAGCCGGGCGGAGATGGTGCGCAGATCGTCCTGGACGGGGCCGGGCATCAGCGCGGCGAGGTTCTCGTCCGGGTAGCGCCCGGTGAGGAGCGGGTCGGCGAACAGCCGGTTGGTGAGGGTGTCGTACAGCTCGGCGGCGAAGCGGTCCTCGTCGGTGTCGCCGGCCGTCCAGACCGGCGAGTGCGAGACCGCTATGCCGATGTTGTCGGCGCCCGCCGCGCGCAGGGCGCGGACCGCCAGTCCGTGGGCGAGGAGCTGGTGGTGGGCGGCGGGGAGCGCGTCGAAGAGGAGGGTGCGGCCGGGGGCGTGCTCGCCGAGCGCGTAGCCGAGCAGGGTCACCTCGGCGGGTTCGTTGAGGGTGATCCACATGGGGACGCGGTCGGCGAGCCGTTCGGCGACGATGCCGGCGTACTCGGCGAAGCGGTAGGCGGTGTCCCGGTCCAGCCAGCCGCCGGCCTCGTCCAGCGGGAGCGGGGTGTCCCAGTGGTAGAGGGTGGGGGCCGGGGTGATGCCGTGGGCGCAGAGTTCGTCGACGAGGCGGTCGTAGAAGTCGAGCCCCTGGGGGTTGACCGGTCCGCTGCCGCCGGGCACCACGCGCGGCCAGCTCACCGAGAAGCGGAAGGCGTCGGCGCCGAGCCCGGCGAGCAGCGCGACGTCCTCGCGGTAGTGCCGGTGGAAGCCGGTGCCCCGGGTGGTGTCGGTGCCGTCCTTGATGCGCCCGGGCTGGGCGGCGAAGGCGTCCCAGCCGGAGGGGCCCTTGCCGTCGGCGTCGACGGCGCCCTCCGTCTGGAAGGCGGAGGCGGAGGCTCCCCAGAGGAAGCCGGGCGGGAACGGCGGGACAGTCATCGCGGCCTCCACAGCCGTACGAGGTGAGTAGGGCAACCTGACCGGGCAGTGATCAGAACCAGACCCTAACGGCCGGTAACGTCCCCGATCCAGCGTCCTGGAGAAGTGAGCGGGGCTTCGGCGGGCCGGCACACGGAGACGAGGGAGCGCCGCATGTTGTTCGAGGTTTGGGCCCCGGAGGCGGAGTCGGCCGTTCTGCGGCTGGCCGGTGAGGCGCGGACGATGCGGCCCGATCCGGAGCGCGCGGGCTGGTGGACGGTCGAGGCGGAGGCCGCCGACGGCGACCGCTACGGCTTCCGGCTCGACGGCGGCCCGGTGCGGCCCGATCCGCGCTCGCGCCGCCAGCCGGACGGCCCGGACGGCGAGAGCGCGGTCGTCGACCACGGGGCGTTCGTCTGGCGGTCCGACTGGGCGGGGCGGGGGCTGCCGGGCGCCGTGCTGTACGAGCTGCACATCGGTACGTACACCCGGGAGGGCACCTTCGACGCGGCGGCGGCCCGGCTGGGGCATCTGGCCGAGCTGGGGGTCACGCATGTGTCGCTGATGCCGGTCTGCCCGTTCCCCGGCGTCCACGGCTGGGGGTACGAGGGGGTGTCGCTGTGGGCCGTGCACGAACCGTACGGCGGCCCGGAGGGGCTGAAGCGCTTTGTCGACACGGCGCACGGGCTGGGGCTCGCCGTGGTCCTGGACGTGGTCCACAACCATCTGGGCCCGTCGGGCAACCATCTGCCCGCCTTCGGCCCGTACTTCACCGAGACGCACCACACCCCGTGGGGCGCCGCGGTCAATCTGGACGCGCCGGGCTCGGACGAGGTGCGGGCGTTCCTGCTGGGCAGCGCGCTGGCCTGGCTGCGCGACTACCGGCTGGACGGGCTGCGGCTGGACGCCGTCCACGCGCTGGCCGACACCCGGGCGCTGACCTTCCTGGAGGAGCTGTCCACCGCCACGGACGCGCTCGCGGCGGAGCTGGGCCGGCCCCTCGCCCTGATCGCGGAGTCCGATCTGTGCGATCCGAGGACGACGGCACCGCGCGAGGAGGGCGGTCTCGGGCTGCACGCGCAGTGGAACGACGACTTCCACCACTGTCTGCACACCGCCCTGACGGGTGAGTCGCAGGGCTACTACGCGGACTTCGCGCGGGCGCCGCTGGCCGGGCTCGCGAAGACGGTGACGCACGCCTTCTTCCACGACGGCACCTACTCCAGCTTCCGGGGCCGCCGGCACGGCCGCCCGGTCGATGTCGCCCGCGTCCCCGCCCACCGCTTCGTCGGCTACGCCCAGACCCACGACCAGATCGGCAACCGGGCCCTCGGTGACCGGCTGTCCGCGTCCCTCTCCCCCGGGCTGCTGGCCTGCGCCGCCGCGCTGGTGCTGACCGGCCCCTTCACCCCGATGCTGTTCATGGGCGAGGAGTGGGGCGCCCGGACGCCCTGGCAGTTCTTCACCGACCACACCGATCCGGAGCTGGCCGAGGCCGTGCGCACCGGCAGGCGGCGGGAGTTCGCCGCGCACGGCTGGGCGGAGGAGGAGATCCCCGACCCGCAGCACCCCGCCACCCGCGACCGCTCCTGCCTGGACTGGGAGGAGCCGGAGCGCGAACCGCACGCCCGGCTGCACGCCTGGTACCGCGAGCTGATCGCGCTGCGCCGGGCCCTGCCGGACCTCGGTGACCCGGACCTGGGCGCGGTGCGCACGGCCTGCGACGAAGCGGCCCGCTGGCTGGTGCTGCGCCGGGGCGATCTGCGGATCGCGGTGAACCTCGGCGAGCGGCCGGCCGCGATCCCGCTGGGCTCCGGGGGCAGGGTGGTGGCCGCCTGGCTGCCGGTCGACCCGCCCGGGGCGGACGGGACGCTGCGGCTGCCGGCGGAGTCGTGCGTGGTGCTGTCCGACGACTGAACGCCGTAGGCCGGCGGGCGCGCTACTCGACGATCGCCATGTCGCGGGCGGTGGCGTTGAGACGGCGCCCGCCGTCCTCGGTGACGGTGACGATGTCCTCGATACGGACGCCGAAGCGGCCCGGCAGATAGATGCCGGGCTCCACGGAGAAGCACATCCCGGGCACCAGCGGCTGCTCCTCGCCCTCGATCATGTACGGCGGCTCATGGGTGGTGACACCGATGCCGTGGCCGGTGCGGTGGATGAAGCGCTCCCCGTAGCCGAACTCGGTGATGACGGCGCGGGCCGCGCGGTCGATCTCCTGGCAGGCGACGCCGGGCCGCACCGCCGCGCACCCCGCCGCCTGGGCCTCGCGCACGATGTCGTGGACCCGCTGCTCCTCGGCGGTGGGCTCGCCGACGTGGACGGTGCGGGAGGTGTCGGAGCCGTAGCCGTGCTTGAGGCCGCCGAAGTCCAGGACGACCATGTCGCCGCGTTCGATGGTGCGCTCCCCCGCCTCGTGGTGCGGGTTGGCGCCGTTGGGCCCGGAGCCGACGACGGTGAAGTCGACCTGGGAATGCCCGTGTTCGGTGAGCAGCCGGGCGAGATCGGCGGCGACCTCGGTCTCCTTGCGGCCGGCGAAGCGGACCCCGAGGATCTCCTCGTACGCGGCGTCGGCGGCGGCGCCCGCCGCGGCGATCCGCTCCAGTTCATGGGCGTCCTTCACCGCGCGGAGCATGGGCAGCGCGTCGGTGAGCGAGGCGTAGGTGGTTTCGGGCAACTGCCCCTGGAAGCCCAGCAGATGCATCGCCCAGGCGTTGTCGCTGATGCCGAAGCGCCCCCGGGCGTCGAGGAGCGGGGCGGTCACGGCGTAGGGGTCCTTGCCGTCGGTCCAGTCGCGAAGGGCCAGCGCGGGGGCGCCGACGGCCCGCTCCGCGTCCGGGGCCTCCAGCGTGGGCACGACGAGCACCGGGTCCTGTCCGGCGGCGAGGACGAGCACGGTGAGGCGTTCGGTGATCGCGGTGGGCTGGTAGCCGGTCAGATAGACGAGATCCGGGCCGGGGGCGACGAGGAGGCCGGCCAGTCCGGCGGCGGCGGCGCTCTCGGCGGCCCGCTCCATCCGGGCCCGGTAGTCGTCTGCGGTGAACGGCGCGGGCGCGTCGGGGCTGGGCATGCGGGACCTCCTGGCGGCACGGAACGGCTCTCCGTATCCTGCCCGTCCGCGCGCCGCGCCGCGAGCCGGAAGGCGGCGGTCCGTCAGGACGGCGGGGGCGGGGCGGGGCGTACGACGAGGTCGGCGCGGTCGCGCCCCGGGGCGACCAGCCGGGCGTTCGCCTCGTCGGAGCGGGCCACCCACCGCTCGGCGGCCTCCCGGGACCGGCCGAACCGCACGTGCCGCTCGACCAGTCGGCGCACCCGGACCCCGTCGTCCGGCTCCAGGTACCACGCCTCGTCGAGCAGGTCCCGCACCGGCGCCCAGGGCCCTTCCCCGTACAGCAGGTAGTTCCCCTCGGTGACGACCAGCGGGACCTCGGGGGGTACGGGGACCGATCCGGCGACCGGCTCCTCCAGGGCGCGGTCGAAGGCGGGGGCGTAGACGACCGTGCCCGGTTCGGGGGTGCGCAGCCGGCGCAGCAGCGCGAGGTACCCGGCCGCGTCGAAGGTGTCGGGGGCGCCCTTGCGGTCCGCCCGGCCGAGCCGGTCCAGTTCGGCCCCGGCGAGGTGGAAGCCGTCCATCGGGACGAGCACGGCGAGCGGTGCGAGCGCCTCGGTGATCCGGGCCGCGAGCGTCGACTTCCCGGCGCCGGGCGGCCCGGCGATGCCGAGCACCCGCCGTCCCCCGGCCGTGGCGAGACGGTGGGCGCGGGCGGTGAGTCCGGGCAGGTCGGCGGGGTCGCTGAGGTCCATGCCGGATAGTCTCCCGTGCGGGGCCCCGGCCCCGTACCCCGTGTCCCCCGACGCACCGCGAGGAATCCGCATCCATGTCCTTCATCGCCCTGGTGACCCTGGTCGTCCGCGACTACGACGAGGCGCGTGCCTTCTACACCGGCGCGCTCGGCTTCGAGCTGGTGGAGGACACCGACCGGGGCGACGGCTCGCGCTGGGTGGTGGTGCGCCCGCGCGGCACCGGCGGCACGGCACTGCTGCTGGCCCGCGCGAAGGGCGGGGAACAGGAGGCCGCCGTCGGGGCGCAGACCGGCGGCCGGGTCGGCTTCTTCCTGCACACCGAGGACTTCGCGGGCGACCACGCGCGCATGGTGGCGGCCGGGGTGCGGTTCCTGGAGGAGCCCCGGCACGAGGCGTACGGCACGGTCGCGGTCTTCGAGGACCTGTACGGCAACCGCTGGGACCTGCTGCAGCCCGCGTGAGGGTCGTCCGGGCCGGCGGCAGGGCGTTGCCGGGAGCCGGACGGAGCGGGTCGGCGCCGTGGCCGGCCGGGCGGCGAACGGGGCCGGGCGTCAGCGGGGCGCTGTTCCGTCCAGGTAGGCGAGGACGGCGAGGACCCGGCGGTGGACGGAGCCGTCGTCGGCCTCCAGGCCGAGCTTGGCGAAGATGGAGCCGATGTGCTTGCTCACCGCCCGTTCGGTGACGACGAGTTTGGCGGCGATGGTGCCGTTCGCCTTGCCCTGGGCCATCAGTTCCAGCACCTCGCGCTCGCGCGGGGTGAGGCTCATCAGGGGTTTCGCGGACGCCTTGCGGGTGAGGAGCTGGCCGACCACCTCGGGGTCGAGCGCGGTGCCGCCCGCCACCACCCGGTCCAGCGCCTCCAGGAACTCGTCGACCCGGCCCACCCGGTCCTTGAGGAGATAGCCGATGCCCTGCGCGCCCCGGGCGAGCAGTTCGGCGGCGTACGTCTCCTCGACGTACTGGGAGAGGACCAGGATCGGCAGCTCCGGCAGCTGTTCGCGGGCGGCGACGGCGGCGCGCAGCCCCTCGTCGCGGAAGGTCGGGGGCAGGCGTACGTCGAGGACGGCGGCGTCCGGGCGGTGCTCCAGGAGGGCCGGCAGGACCTCGGGGCCGGCCGCCGCGTCGGCCACGACCTCATGGCCCGAGCTGGTGAGGAGCAGGATGAGCCCCTCCCGCAGCAGGGCGTTGTCCTCGGCGATCACGATCCGCACGGCAGCTCCACCTCGATGTCCGTCGGCCCCCCGAGGGGGCTGCTGATGCGGGTGGTGCCGTCCAGGGCGGCGATGCGCCGTCTGATCCCGACCAGTCCGCTGCCGCCGCGTTCCTCCGCGCCGCCGTGCCCATCGTCCCCGATGGCGACGGAGAGCGTGCCGGGGGCCCGGTGGATCCGTACGGTCGCGGCCGTGGCGCCGCTGTGCTTGCCGATGTTGGTGAGCGCTTCGGCCACGACGAAATAGGCGGCGGCCTCGACGGCGGCCGGCAGCCGGTTCGTCTCGTCGATCCCGTCGAGGTCCACGGCGACCGGGACGGCGCAGTCGGCCGCCAGCGCCCGTACGGCGCCCGCGAGTCCCCGGTCGGTGAGGACCGGCGGGTGGATGCCGCGCACCACGTGCCGCAGCTCCGCGAGGGCGGCGTCGACCCCGTCCTGGGCCTCGTCCAGGCGCTGCCGGGCGGCGGCCGGATCGCGGTCCAGGAGCTGTTTGGCCAGGCCGATGCGCATCGACAGGGCGACGATCCTCGCCTGGGCGCCGTCGTGCAGATCCCGTTCGATGCGGCGGAGTTCGGCGCCGTGCGCCTCGACCGCGCCCGCCCGGCTCTCCGTCAGTTCCGCGACGCGCGCGGCGAGCGCGGCGGACTGCGGCGGGGTGAGCAGCGCCCGGGTCCAGTCGGCCGCGAGCCGGGCGAGGACGGGGTGCCAGCGCAGCACGAGACCGGGCCGCTCGGGAGGTTCGGTGCCGTACTCGTCGGCGGCCCGCCGATCCAGCAGCAGCATCACGGGCAGCACGGCCCCGTCCACCAGCAGCCCCACCGGCCACAGCACCATCGTGGCGTAGCCCAGGAGGTTGCCCGCGAGCGCCTGGAACGGCAGCCACAGCGCCTCGCGCCGCACCACGGGGTCGGTGAGCACCCGCCGCACCCGCTCGCCGAGTTCGCCGTCGCCGTACGCCGGAGGCGCGATCGGATGGCAGGGAACGCCCAGGTACGCCGCCGCCCTGCGTCGTTCGCACTCCGCCCACCGGTGCAGCACCTTCGCCGCCTCCGGAAGCGCGGGCAGCCCGATGAGCACGGCCGCGAAGAGCAGCACCGCCACCACCAGGAACGTGGCGACGTAGGCGCAGAGCGCGACCGGGATGCCGATGAGCAGATAGCGGGAGGCCCGCCACGATCTTCGGATCGCGGTCGTCAGCGGGGCGGGGGCGGTGCTCATGTCGCACCACGGTACGGGGGCGGGCCCGCCCCCGGAGGAGGGACGGCCCCCGGGCCGGGGGTGTAGCCCGCTGCACCCCCGCCCGGGACCGCGCACCCTCGCCCGCGCCTGGCCGCCGCTTCTACCGTTTACGCAGGTCAGAAGGTACGGGGCAGGAACGAGGGGTTCACGGTGGAGACAACCACGACGGTGCGCGCTGCGGCGCTGGAGCTGACGGCGGTGACCCGGCGGCACGGGCGGCCGGGCAGCGGCCGGGAGACGGTCGCGCTGGACGCGGTGAGCTGCGCGGTGCCGGTGGGCGGCTTCACCGCCGTGGTCGGGCCCTCGGGCTCCGGCAAGAGCACGCTGCTCCAGTGCGCGGCGGGCCTGGACCGGCCGACCTCCGGGACCGTGCGCATCGCGGGCACCGATCTCGGCTCGCTCTCCGAGGCCGCGCTGACCCGGCTGCGCCGGGACCGGATCGGATTCGTCTTCCAGTCCCACGCACTCAATCTGGTGCCCTCGCTGTCCATCGTGGAGAACGTGGTGCTGCCGCTGGTCCTGGCCGGGGCCGACCCCCGGAGCACGCGGGTGCGGGACCGGGGGCGGCTGCTGCTGGAGCGGGTGGGCCTGTCCGGCCGGGCGGACGACGCCCCGGGCACGCTCTCCGGCGGCCAGCAGCAGCGGGTCGCGGTGGCCCGCGCGCTGGTGACCGAGCCCGATGTCGTCTTCGCCGACGAACCGACCGCCTCGCTGGACCCGGAGGCGGCGGCCCTGGTGCTCGGTCTGCTGCGGGACGCGGTGCGGCTGGACGGCCGTACGGTCGTGATGGTCACCCATGACCCGGTGGCGGCGAGCTGGGCGGACACCGTGCTGACCATGGACGGGGGCCGGCTGCGATGAACCGCACCGCTACACGGACGGACCGGAACCACGACGTGCGCCGCACCGGCCCCCCGGCGCGGCACGGGGTGCGGCGGGCCTCGGCCTTCCTGGCCCGCCGTTCCCTGACGCACCACCGCAGGGCCTGGGCGGCGGTGTTCGCGTCGGCGGTCGCCGCCTCGGCGCTGCTGGGCGCGTTCGCGCTGGTGATCGGAACACTGCTGCTGGCGCGGCCCCCGGTGGATCGCTACACCGGGGCGGACGCGGTCGTGGTGGCCGACCAGCGCGTCACGTACACCGCGAAGCCCTGGGGCGGCGAACCGGAGACCGTGCGCGCGGATCTGCCCGAGCGGGTGCGGCTGGACCGTTCGGTCCTGGCCCGGGTGGCCGCCGCCGACGGGGTGGCACGGGCCGTGGCGGACGACACGGTGCCCGTCACGACGGGCACGGGCGAGGCGGCGGAGGGCCGCTCCTGGGAATCCGCGGTGCTCACCCCGTACCGGCTGGCCGAGGGGCGCGCGCCGAGGACCGGGTCCGAGGTGGTCGTGGACCGCTCCCTCGCGGGGTCCGGCGGACCGGGCCGGCGGATCCTGCTCCGGACGGACGGGACGCCCCGGTCCTACACCGTCACCGGGATCGCGTCCGGTGCGCACGGCGGCGGACCGGCCGTGTTCTTCACCGGGGCCCGGCTGACCGCGCTCGCCGGGCACCCCGGCACGGTCGACGCCATCGGCGTGGTCGCCCGGGACGGGGTCTCCGGAGGCGCGCTGCGCGCCTCGCTGGAGAAGGCCGTGTCCGGGCGGCACGGCGGCGAGCGCGGGCCCCGGGTGCTGACGGGTGACGGGCGCGGGGCGGCCGAGCACCTGGGCGCGATCGGCGGACGCGACGCACTGACCGAGATGCTGGCGGCGATCTCCGGGACGGTCGTCATGGTCGCGCTGCTCGTGATCGGCACGACGCTGGCCCAGGCCGTCCACCAGCGCTCCGGCGAGCTGGCGCTGCTGCGTGCGGTCGGGGCCACCCCCCGCCAGCTCCGGTCGGCGATCGGGCGCGAGGCGGGCCGGGTGACGGCCGCCGCGGCGCTGCTGGGCGCGGTCGCCTCGGTGCCGCTGGGGCTGCTGATGCGGTCCGAGCTGGCCACGGACCCGCTGCCGCTGCCGGTCCCCTGGTGGCTGCCGGGCGCGGCGGGGGCGGCCGGTGCGCTGGTCGTCGCGCTGGCGGCGCGGCCGGTGGCGCTGCTCGCCGCCCGTCCGATCACCCGGCTGCGCCCGGCGGCGGCGCTCAGCGCGGCAGGGGCCCCGGAGCCGGACCGGCCGGGCCGGCTGCGGACCGGCGCCGGGGCGCTGGCCGGGTTCGCGGGGCTCGGCTCGGCGGGCGCGGCCGCGGCCCAGGGCGGGCAGGGGGCCGCGATCGCCGCCTCGGGCGCGGCCACCGCGCTGATCATCGCGGTGGCGCTGCTCGGTCCGTGGATCGCCCGGGGCGCGATGCGGGTCCTGGGCGCCCCGGCCCGGCGCGCGGGCGGGGCCTCCGGCTTCCTCGCCGCCCGGTCCGCCGCCACGCACCACCGCAGGCTGGGGGCCGCGCTCACCCCGATCGTGCTGGTCGTCGCGTTCGTCTGCGTGCAGCTCGCGGCGGGCAGCACGCTGGAGCGGGCCTCCGCCCGGCAGGCGGCGGACGCGCTGCGGGCGGACCTCGTGGTGACGGGCCCCGCCACCGGTGTCCCCGGTGGCGCGGCGGACGCCGTGCGCGGGGCCCCCGGGGTCGCGGCGGCGACGGGTGTCCTGCGCTCGACCGTCGTTCTCGCCCACCGGGAGGCCGGCGATCCGGTACTGGACAGCTTCCCCGTCCTCGGCGTCACCCCGGACGGGCTCGCCGCGACGCTCGACCCCCGGGTGACGGCCGGCGCGCTCTCCCGCCTCACCGGCCGCGACACGATCGCCCTCGGCGAGGACCGGGCCGACAGCCTCGGGGCCGGTGTGGGCGACCGGGTGCGGCTGCGGCTCGGCGACGGCACACAGATCCGCCCCACCGTCGTCGCGGTCTACGAACGCTCCCTGGGCGTCGGTGAGTTCCTGCTCCCCCGCCGGGCCCTCACCGGCCATGTCACCGCCCCGCACGACCAGCGGATCCTGGTCCGCTCGGCGGGCGGCGAGGACGCGGCGGCCGCCGTACGGCGCGCGCTCGCCCCCTACGCGGGTCTCTCCGTCCGCCCGGCGGCACCCGACGACGTCCGGATCTCCCCCTCCTCCGACGGGGACGACGCGCTCGTCCTCATCGGCGTCGGCGTGATCGGCGGCTTCGCCCTCCTCTCGGTGGTCAGCACCCTCGCCCTCATCACCGCAGGCCGGCGCCCCGAGTTCCGCCTGCTCCGCCTGGTCGGCGCGAGCCGTGCCCAGGTCCGGCGGATGCGCCTCGTCGAAACCGTCCTGGTCACCGTGGCCGGCCTGCTCATCGGCACCGCGGTCGCGGCCGTCCCCCTCCTCGCGTTCGCCCTCCCCGTGACGGGCGGACCGCCCTATCTGCCCCCCGAGCGGTACGCCCTCCTGGTGGCCGCCGTGGCCACGGCCGCGACGGCGGGCACGCTGCTGGGGCGGGGCGGGGCGGCCAAGCGGCGGGGATAGGGCCTGTCCGGCCGTTCGCCGTCGCCCGCCGGGGCCTCGTCTTCAGGTGTGTGCCACCTGGCTCGTACGCGGGTGTATGGGGGCGGGCGCGCAGGCGCACGAGGCAGCCGGGGATGCCGGACACCGCCCGGGGTCGGGGCCCGAGGGGTCGGGCACACGGGCCATGGGACGGGGCACGGGGCACGGGGCACGGGGCACGGCGAGAGGCCACACGGTCCGAGCCGGGCTCACCGCGCCTCAGCCCGCCCCCTCCCGGTCCGGTCCCGCGCGCAGCGGATCGTCGGCCGCCGCCCCCGCCAGGGCGGCCAGGACCGGGGCGATGAGCGGGTGGGCCTCGGTGCCGCGGCGGACGGCGGCGAAGACGCGGCGGGTCGGGGCGGTGCCCCGGACCGGGCGGACGACGGCGCCGGGCGGGGTGGTGCCGCTGAGGGCGGAGCGGGGGACGAGGGCCACCCCGGCGCCGGCGCCGGCGAGGGCGACGACCGCGTGGAAGTCGTCCGAGGAGTGTTCGAGGTTGGGTGCGAAACCGGCGTACTCGCAGGCCAGAACGACGACGTCGTGGCAGGGGTTGCCGGGGTAGGGGCCGATCCAGCCGTCCTTGGCGAGGTCGGCGACGGCCACCTCGTCCTGTCCGGCCAGCCGGTGCCCGACGGGGAGCACGGCGTCGAAGGGTTCCGAGTACAGGGGAACGCGGGTCAGCCGGCGGTCGTCCTCGCCGGGCGTGCCCCGGTACTCGACGGCGACGGCCACATCGGCCTGCCGGCCGAGGACCATGGGGACGCTGGCATCGCCCTCCGCGTCCTGGACGCGGACCTTGATCCCGGGGGCGGTCCGGCTCAGCCCCGCGATCGCGGGGGCGAGAACCCGTCCGATGCCGGTGGCGAAGGCGGCGACGGTGACCGTGCCGGCCTCGCCCGATCCGTACGCGGCGAGTTCGGCCTCCGCCCGCTCCAGCTGGGCCAGCACCTCATTGGTGTGGGTGAGGAGGATCTCACCGGCCGGGGTGAGCCGGGCGCCGCGCGAACCGCGCTCGACGAGGTGGTGGCCGGTCTCCTGCTCCAGGGCGGCGAGCTGCTGGGAGACGGCGGAGGGGGTCAGGTACAGGGCGGCGGCCGCGGCGGTCACCGTGCCGTGGTCCGCCACCGCGCGCAGGACGCGCAGCCGCCGTGCATCGATCATGTGCCTATTGTCCCAGGTCGCGGGGGCGCCCTGACCGCCCCCGCGACCGGCCGGGATCAGCTCTCCAGAGCCGCGCGGGCGGCGACGAAGGCGTCGACGGCCCGGTTGACGTCGGCCGTCGAGTGGGCCGCCGAGAGCTGGACGCGGATCCGGGCCGCGCCCTGCGGGACGACCGGGTACGAGAACCCGATCACGTACACACCGCGCTCCAGGAGCAGCTCCGCCATCCGGCCTGCCTTCGCCGCGTCCCCGATCATGACGGGGGCGATGGCGTGGTCGCCGGGCAGGATGTCGAAGCCCTCCTCGGTCATCCGGGAACGGAAGAGCGCGGTGTTGGCGTTGAGCCGCTCGCGCAGGTCCCCGGCGGACTCCAGCAGGTCGATGACCTTCAGGGAGGCCGCCGCGATGACCGGGGCGAGCGAGTTGGAGAAGAGGTACGGGCGCGAGCGCTGGCGCAGCAGGGCGACGATCTCGGCGCGGGCGGCGACATAGCCGCCGGAGGCGCCGCCGAGGGCCTTGCCGAGGGTGCCGGTGATGATGTCGACGCGGTCCATGACGTCGTGCAGCTCGGGGGTGCCCCGGCCGCCGGCGCCGACGAAGCCCACGGCGTGCGAGTCGTCGACCATGACCATGGCGTCGTAGCGCTCGGCGAGGTCGCAGATCTCGCGCAGCGGGGCGACGTATCCGTCCATGGAGAAGACGCCGTCGGTGACGATGAGCCGTCGCCGGGCCCCGGACGCCTCCTTGAGCCGCTGCTCCAGGTCGGCCATGTCGCGGTTGGCGTAGCGGAAGCGCTTGGCCTTGGAGAGGCGGATGCCGTCGATGATCGAGGCGTGGTTGAGGGCGTCGGAGACGACCGCGTCCTCGGGGCCGAGGATCGTCTCGAACACGCCGCCGTTGGCGTCGAAGCAGGAGGAGTAGAGGATCGTGTCCTCCTGGCCCAGGAAGGCGGAGAGCCGCTGCTCCAGCTCCTTGTGGACCTCCTGGGTGCCGCAGATGAAGCGGACCGAGGCCATGCCGTAGCCCCAGCGGTCCAGCGCCTCGTGGGCGGCGGCGATCACCTCGGGGTGGTCGGCGAGGCCCAGGTAGTTGTTGGCGCAGAAGTTCAGCACCTCGCCGGGGCGCCCGCCGGAGGTGACGGCCACGGTCGCGGACTGCGGGGTGCCGATGACGCGCTCGGGCTTGTGCAGCCCGGCGGCCTCGATCTCTTCGAGGGTGGTGCGCAGGTCGTCGCGTACGGAGTCGAACATGCCGGTTCCTTAGGGGTCGGGACTGGTACGGACAGGGCTCAGGCGGTCCAGTCGAGGATGACCTTGCCGCCGCGCCCGCTCGCGGCGTCGTCGAAGGCCGCCTCGAAGTCGCGGTAGCCGTACCGGCCGGTGATCACGGGGGCGAGGTCGAGTCCGCCCTCCAGCAGGACGGACATGGCGTACCAGGTCTCGTACATCTCGCGGCCGTAGATGCCCTTGACCGTGATCATGGAGGTGACGATCCGGGCCCAGTCGACGGCGAACTCCTCGGAGGGCAGTCCGAGCATGGCGATCCGGCCGCCGTGGGTCATGTTGGCGATCATGTCGCGCATGGCCTCGGGGCGGCCGGACATCTCCAGGCCGATGTCGAAGCCCTCGCGCAGGCCCAGTTCCTTCTGGCCGTCGGCGATGGTCCGCGCGGAGACGTCGAGGGCGAGGCTGACGCCGACCTTGCGGGCCAGTTCCAGGCGGGCCTCGCTGACGTCGGTGATCATGACGTTGCGGGCGCCGGCGTGCCGGGCGACGGCGGCGGCCATGATGCCGATCGGGCCGGCGCCGGTGATCAGGACGTCCTCGCCGACCAGTGGGAAGGACAGGGCGGTGTGCACGGCGTTGCCGAAGGGGTCGAAGATCGCGGCGACGTCGAGGTCGACGGGGACCCGGTGGACCCACACGTTGGAGGCGGGCAGCGCGACGTACTCCGCGAAGGCCCCGTCGCGGCCGACGCCCAGGCCGACGGTGGAGCGGCACAGGTGGCGGCGGCCGGCCAGGCAGTTGCGGCACTTGCCGCAGACGAGGTGGCCCTCGCCGCTGACCAGGTCGCCCACGGCGACGTCCACGACGTCGGCGCCGATCGCGGCGACCTCGCCCACGAACTCGTGGCCGAGGACGAGCGGGGTGGTGACGGCCTGCTGGGCCCATCCGTCGTAGGCGCGGATGTGGAGGTCGGTGCCGCAGATGCCGGTGCGGAGCACCTTGATCAGCACGTCGGAGGGGCCGGTCTGCGGTTCGGGCACGTCCATCAGCCAGAGTCCCGGCTCGGCCTTCTGCTTCACGAGTGCCTTCACGGCTGCGGCTCCCTGGTGCGTGGTGCGGCGTTGATGTCCCCGGGCCGGGGGCATGCCTGAGGAAGCCTGCGGCCCGGGGAAGTGAGAGGGACGGCATGGCAGCGCGCTTCGTCCGGCTGCCGCGCACCATCCTCCGCCGTCACGGAGCAATCTGCCGTACCCCGCGCCCCAGGTCCATCGAGGTTTTCTTAAGCACGCCCGCAGCCTGGCTTCACGCCCGGCGGCCACTGCTCCGTACGGGGGGCGCGGTGGCCCCGGGACGGTCCGGGGCCACCGCGCTCACTCCTCGGCGCTCACTCCTCGACCAGGAACGCCCTCGGGTGCCGCGCCGGCTCCTGCGGCCGGTCCTCGGGGATGAGGGTGCCGCTGTCCGCGGTCACGGCGACGGCGAGGACGAGCGAGCCGAAGGGTTCGCCGACGCGGTGGGCGATGACCTCGGCGTGGTTCCCGCCGAGAGCTCCAACTCGGCCATTCGGTAACCCCATTGCCCGAGTGGACTGGCGGAGCGCGGCGACCGGGGCCGCCGATCGCCACCGTACTCGGGCGGCGGGTGAAGAGGTCTTGACCACTGGCTCGGCCCCTCCTACGGTGAGCAGGCGTCAGACGTCTGCTGTCCGATTTCAGGCTCGCAAGCCTTCCACCCACACGCGGGAGTCCCCCATGACCGCACGTCGCACCACGCTCCTCCTCGCGGCCCTGTTACCGCCCCTGGCGTCCCTCCTGGCCGCGACGCCCGCGCCCGCGGCCGCCCCGGCCGCCGCACGGTCCTTCTACGTCGACTGCGCGGCGGCGTCCGCCGGCGACGGCAGCGCGTCCGCACCGTGGAACGCGCTGGCGGCGGTGAACGCGCACACGTTCGGGCCGGGTGACTCGATCCTGCTCCGACGGGGTTCCACCTGCACCGGCCAGCAGCTCTTCCCCAAGGGCTCCGGCGCGGCGGGGGCACCGGTCACCGTCGCCGCGTACGGCACGGGCGCGAAGCCCGTCCTGGCGGGCAACGGCCTGGTCACCGATGTGGTCCGGCTCGCGGACCAGCAGTACTGGGAGATCCGTGATCTGGAGATCTCCAACCACGGGGCGGCCGAGGCCACCCGGCGCGGCGTGCACATCACCCGCACGGACTCGGGCACCGGCACCCACTACCGGCTGAGCGGCCTCGACATCCACGACGTGAACGGCAATCGGACGAAGAAGGACGACGACGCCAGCGCCGGCATCTTCTTCGAGGTCCTGGGGAACACGACGCCGACCCGGTTCGACGACGTGGTCGTCGCGGACAACACGGTACGCACGGTGGACCGTTACGGAATCCACTTCTGGACCCGGTGGATGAGCCGTCCGAAACTGAACAACGCCAACTGCGGGACGACCTGCGGGACGTGGACGCCGCAGACCCGGGTGGTGATCCGGGGCAACACCGTCACGGACATCGGCGGCGACGCGATCGTGCCGCACCACACCGAGGGGGCGCTCGTCGAGTACAACCGCGTCGACGGGTTCCGCGAGCGCGAGCCGCAGCACTGCGCGGCGGGCATCTGGGGCTGGAACACGGTTGACGCGCTGTACCAGTTCAACGAGGTGAGCGGCGGCCGGAGCGAGTGCGACGGGCAGGGCCTCGACGTCGACGAGGCCAATATCCGCACGGTCTACCAGTACAACTACAGCCACGACAACGAGGGCGGCTTCATCCTCCTGTGCAACGGCTCGGGCTCGACGACCGACGGCAACGTCGTCCGTTACAACATCAGCCAGAACGACGGGGGCCAGCTCTTCGACCTCGTCTGCGCGAAGACCACGAACACCCGGATCCACAACAACACCTTCTATCTCTCCGATCCGGTGCAGATCGTCAACAACGCGAACGGGTCCACGGCAGCCAACGCCGTGTTCACCAACAACGTCTTCCACGTCGCGACGGCCGAGGCGAGCTATGTGAACGCCACGGCCCTCGGCTTCGACTCGAACGTCTTCTACGGCACGCATCCGGCCGGTGAGCCGACCGACGCCCACAAGGTGACGGCCGACCCGAAGCTGACCGCGCCCGGGACGGCGACCTCGCGCACCGACGCCGACGGCTACCGGCTCGCGGCGGGCTCCTCGGCGCTGGCGAACGGCGCGGTGGTGGCGGACGCGGGTGGGCGCGACTACTTCGGCGGTACGGTCCCGGCGGGCTGCGTCCCCGACCGGGGCGCGCACCAGTCCTCGCCGGGATGCGTCGCGCCGTCCGGACCTCCGACGGGCACCGCCGTGATCACGGCCGGCACCCAGGCGATCGACGTACCGGCGCACGCGACGGCACCGGGCACCCGGCTGGTCGGCTGGCTGCGCAACGGGGGTCCCAACCAGCAGTGGAACGTGACCGCCGCCGGTGACGGCACGTACACGCTGAAGAACGTCGAGAGCGGTCTGTGCGCCGATGTCGAGGGCAACACGACACAGGCGGGCGCCGCGGTCATCCAGTGGCCGTGCGCCGGCACGGACAACCAGCGCTGGACCGCGACACCCGTGCCGGGCGGCGGCTACACCCTGGCGAGCCGGCGCAGCGGGCTGCTGCTGACGGCCGCCTCCTCGGTGAACGGCGCCGCGCTGACCCAGCGGGCGGCGACGTCCTCGGCCATCCAGACGTGGACGTTCACCGGGGCGGGCTGAGACGGAGGGCCGACGGCGGCGGGGCCGGACCCGGCGACGGCGGGACGGAGGCCGGCGACGGCCGGAGGGGGCGGGGCGCCCAGGAGGGCGTCCCGCCCGCCCCCGTTCAGTCGCGCGGCCAGGGCCGCCCGTCCAGGCGCTCGATGTCCCGGTTGAGCCGGGCCAGATCGTCCGCGAAGCGGGCCGCCTCCTGCGGCGTCCACTCGGCCAGCACCCGCTGGAGCCCCTCGCGGTTCTCCGCGCGGTCCTTGTCGAGCCGGCGCCGGCCCTCCTCGGTGATGACGAACTTGCGGGCGATGCCGCCGTCCGGGTCCGCGATGCGCTCGACGACGCCCGCGCGGAGCATGGCGGCGGTCTGCCGGTTGAGGGTCGAGGTGTCCAGTCCGAAGGCGTCGCTCAACTGGCCGATGGACATGGGCCCCTGGACCCGGATCCGGCTGAGGAGGATGTACGCGCTCCGGTCCAGCCGCCCGCCGCCGCGCGAGGTCAGCAGACTCATGTGCCGGCCGAGCAGCATCGTCTCGAACTCGATCCGGTCCACAGGCATGTCCACGCGCGGCTCCCAACGGCTCCGGGCACCGCCCCCTCCTGCCGGGACGGCGACCCCTCTGTGCAGATATATCACAGATTGTGTGCACGATGCATGCAGTATGTACGCTACACATCCACCACACGGCATGGCCGAAAAGGGTTTGAACGGCGATCGCCACCCGAAACGGTTGTCTCCCCGTTCCCGGAGGCCGCGCCTTCCGCTTTCGCCGCGAACCGCCCGCCGCTCCGGCCGTAGACTCGCCGGATGGCGAAGTATTTCGACGTACACCCGGACAACCCCCAGCCCCGCAGCATCACCAGCGTGGCCGAAAGCATCCGCTCCGGAGCACTCGTCGCGTATCCGACGGACTCCTGTTACGCGCTCGGCTGCCAGCTCGGCAGCCGCGACGGCCTCTCCCGCATCCGCACGATCCGCAACCTGGACGACCGTCATCACTTCACCCTGATGTGCCAGAACTTCGCGCAGCTGGGCCAGTTCGTCCACATCGACAACGACGTCTTCCGCGCCGTGAAGGCGGCCACCCCGGGCCAGTACACCTTCATCCTCCCGGCGACGAAGGAGGTGCCGCGCCAGCTCCTGCACCCGAAGAAGAAGACCGTCGGCGTCCGCATCCCCGACCACACCGTCGTCCAGGCCCTCCTGGCCGAACTCGGCGAACCCCTGCTCTCCAGCACCCTCCTCCTGCCCGACGAGGCCGAACCCCTCACCCAGGGCTGGGAGATCAAGGAACGCCTCGACCACGAGGTCGACATCGTCGTGGACTCCGGCGACTGCGGCACCGAACCGACCACCGTCATCGACTTCTCCGGCGGGGAGCCGGAGATCGTACGGCGGGGAGCGGGCGACACCTCGCGCTTCGAGTAGCGGGGAGGGCCGCGCGCGCGGGGGCCGCGCCGCAGGCGTCCGCGGTGTGCTCCGCCGTCTCGCCGCACGGGTGTGCGGGTCCTTGATAGCGTCGCCCCAGCGACTGCGGAGCACTCCCCGCCGGGGTCGCCGCTCTCTGCCGGGACGGCGCTGCCACCGCGGGGGCGGGTGCGGGTGGCAGGGGACCTTCACGGCAGGACGAAGAGAGCCGACGCATGAGCCTCGCACAGTTGCACTACACCTCGGCGGCGGACGGGGAGGGAGCGGTCTCCGGGCGGTTCGGCGCGGTGGACGCGGAGATACCGGCCTCCGTGCTGAGCGAGGCGGAGGCGCTGCTGGCGTACGAGCCGCCCGCCGGAGCGGAATCCGGGCTGTCCGACGCCGCGTTGCGGGCGCTTCCGGAGGCGTACAGCTTCAGCGCGCTGGCCGACGGGGGGCATCTGCTGGCGCGGACCGTGGCGGTGCGGGGCGCGTCGGCGGCCGGGACGGGCTTTCACGCGCACGCGGTGCACCTGCCGCCGGGCAGCCGGCTGCCCGGCGGGACGCTGCCCATCACCGCCTGCCGGAGCGCCCGTTGGGCGGCGTCGACGCCGGAGCGCGGGGCGCCGGGACCGCTGGACGGACCGGCCGCCGGGCGGGCCGGCGACCGGGAGGGACTGAACGATTTCGCGGTGTCCCGGGGGCCGTGGCTCGCCGGGGTGCTGGCGGATCTGCGGCGGCTGTGCCGGGACGAGGGGGCCGGGCGGATCGTGCTGGTCGAGCCCCAGAGCGCGGACGTGGCCCGGTGGATCGCGCTGGCCTGCGTCGCCCTGCCCGCCGACGCCGCCGAGCGGCTGACGTTCACCACGTACACCCGGCACCCGCTGACCGCGCCGCAGCGGGTCGTCGGGGTGCTGCCGCCGGACGCCGACGAGCTGACCGGTCCGGAGCTGTACGTGCACCGCTGCGCCGGGACCCGTCCGGAGGGGCCGGTGACGGACGCCTGGGCGGAGACCGCCGCGCGGATCTGGCGGGGCCGCGCCCCCGAGCTGTTCCGGGAGGCCGCCGCGCTGCCCGGGGAGCCGTTCGCCGCCGGGCCGCTCGCGGTGACGGCCCTGTGCGCGGGCATCGCCCTGGGGCCGGGCGGGCGGGCCGCCGCCGCGTCCTGGGCCGCCGAGCGGCCGTACGCGCTGGACGGCAAGCGGACCCGGCAGCTCGTCGAGGCACTGACCGCCCCGGGCGTCGACGACCGCACCGGCCCCGAATTCGACGCCGCCGGACGGCTGTTCGCCGCACTCGACGGACGCTCCCCCGCCACGACCACCGCCCCGCTGGCCGCGATGCTGGTCACCGAGGCGGTGCGCGGCGGCAACGCCTCCGTGGAACTGCCGGGCCGCAGCGCCTTCGACGGGCCCGAGGGAGCGGCCGTCGCCTCGGTCCTCGGCCCGGAGATCCTGACCGAACTGGGCGGCGCGGGCGTCGGCCTGGACGTGGCGAGGACCGTGCAGCTGCTGCGGGTGGCCCGGCTGCTCGGCGTGGACTGCGCGGAGCTGCTGCCCTCGGTCGTGCGCCGGCTCGCCCCGGCCCTGCTGGCCGGACCCGGCGGCGAACCGGCCTGGGCACCTGCGCTGCTGGAGCTGATGGACGAACAGTTCGACGTCCGTACGGCGCTGCTCGGCGCCCTGGACCGGATCGCGCCGCAGGACCCCTCGGCCGTGGAACGGCTGCTGGGGCGGGTGCCGCTGCCGTTCACCGGCACGCAGTCGCTGCCGCACCTGCGGATGTGCGCGCAGGGGCCGGAGGCGAAGGCCGGCTGCGGGGCGGACCGGGTCGGCGCCATGCACCGGGTGCTGCGCGCCGGCGGCCTGTCTCCCT
This sequence comes from Streptomyces sp. NPDC001515, assembly GCF_053597115.1. Classification (NCBI taxonomy): domain Bacteria; kingdom Bacillati; phylum Actinomycetota; class Actinomycetes; order Kitasatosporales; family Streptomycetaceae; genus Streptomyces; species Streptomyces sp. NPDC001515. Next base: position 204,757 of record NZ_JBSFHN010000008.1, on the reverse strand, counting down.
TCGCGGAGCCGCTGGTGCTGCGGACGGCCGTGGGGCTGGTGTGGGAGGACGGCGCGCCCACGGCGGGCGAGGCCCGGCTGCTCCTGGAAACGGCCACCTCGGACGCCCACCGCACCGCCGGCACCTGGGCCCATCTGGTCGCCGCCGCCCTGGGCGCGCCCGAGGACGACGAGGAGGCGCCGCTCCTCGCCCATGACCTGCTGCGCGCCTTCCCGCGGGAGATCGGGGACCGCGAGCGCGGGGCGCTGCTGCTCCTGGAGTTCGCCGGTGAGCTGCGCGCGGACACAGCCGCGCCCGGATGGACGGAGCGGGCCCTCGGGCTGCGCGGGGACGCCGAGCCGGTCGAGCCGCAGGTCCTCGGCCACGCCTTCGGGGCGCTCGCCGCCCGGCTGCTGGCCCCGGACCGGCCGGAGGCCGAGCTGTACGCGCTGGTGCACAGCTGCGACGCCGATCTCGTCGCCGCCTACGACCGGGCGGCCCGCACCCCCGGTGTCCGGACCCGGCTCGCCGCCGACCCGTCGTACGCCGCCGACTGCTTCACCGTCTGGACCGCCCATCCGCACGCGGGCGCCGACTGGAGCCGGGCCTCGGCCGCCCTGCTGGAGGAGGTGCTGCGCCCGGTCGTGCGCACGCTCTCCGCCGAGCGGGTCGCCGCCGTCGAGGAGGCCGTGGGCCGCTCCGGCAGCAGCGGCCGGGCGGACGCCTTCCGCGACTGGAACCGCCGGGGCCGGCGCACCCTCGGACAGCTCGGCCGCCGCATCGCGGGCCGGGTCCGCCGGGCCTGAGCCGGGGGCGTACGCGCCTCCCGGCCCGGCGCGTGTCGCGGGCCGTGCGCGCCGCCGGGTACCGTGGACGGGTACCGATCTCATGGGCTCCTGGCGGGCTGCGTGAACCCCAGGAGGAACGACGTGACGACGAACCGCGGCCGCAAGGACGTCATCCGCGACCGGATGGCGGCCACCGGTGAGTCGTACAACGTGGCGGCCCGGAACCTCAAGGCGATGAAGGACATGGGCGCCACCCGCGAGGCCGTGCTCACCCAGCGCTGGCGGCCCGCGGACTCCCTCGACGTGCCGTGCCCCTGCGGCGGCACCTGCGAGCCGGGCGAGCGGTGCGCGCGCTGCCACGCGCTCCACCGGCACGTGGCGCGCTACCCGGGGAGCACCACGGACGTGGAGACGTGGGTCGACCGGTACGAGTGCCTGGGCTGCTCCGCCTCGTACACCCTGCTCGTGCGGCTGGCCGGGCGGCCCTGGGGCGTCGCCGAGACGGTGGTGCGGGGCGGTTCGGCGGAGGAGGTCGTGCGGGCCCGGGTCTTCCCCGGGGTGGCGCACCCGCTGTTGAAGCCGGAGACGGACGAGTCCTGACGCGGCACGCCGGGCGGGGTGCGGGCGGGTTCCCCGGGCGGCGTGTGTCACGGCCGGTCGCTGCGTAGGCTTCTGCCTCGTGGTCCGAGGGCCGCACCACCGGGTCCGGGAGCCCGGACACGACGAACGAGGGGGAGAAGCCAGTGCGCGGCGAGGTGCTCGACAACCGCTACCGGCTGGTGGAGAAGCTCGGAGCCGGCGGGATGGGCCAGGTCTGGCGGGCCGTCGACGCGCGGCTCGACCGCGATGTGGCCGTCAAGGTGATCGCCCAGAACGCGCCCGCCACCGGCGAGTCGGCCGCGCGCTTCCGCCAGGAGGCACGGGCCACCGCGCGGCTGACGCACCCGCGGATCGTCACCATCCACGACCACGGCGAGGCCCTGGTCGACGGGCAGCCGATCCTCTTCCTGGTCATGGAGCTGGTCCCCGGCCGCTCCATGGCCTCCTTCGACGCCGTCGAGCGGCGGAGCGTCGAGACGGTGGTGGCCTGGGCGCTCCAGATCTGCGCCGGTCTGGCCGCCGCCCACCGGGCCGGTGTCGTCCACCGGGACATCAAGCCGGCCAACGTCATGGTGTACGGGGACGGCGAACTCGACCTGAAGATCTGCGACTTCGGGATCGCCAGGCTGGTCGAGGAGTCCGGCGCGGGGCTGACGGGCACGGGGGCGGCGATCGGCACGCCCGCGTACATGTCGCCCGAGCAGGTGCGCGGCGAGCGCACCCTCGACGGCCGCAGCGACCTCTACTCGCTGGGCTGTCTGCTGTACCAACTCCTGGTGGGCAGGCCGCCCTTCGAGGGGATGGGCTGGTCGGTGCTGGCCCAGCACCTCAACGGCACGCCGGAGCCGGTGCGGAGCCTGCGCCCGGATGTCCCGGCCGCCCTGGACCGGCTGGTCGCCGCCCTGCTGAACAAGGACCCGGACGACCGGCCGGCGACGGCCGAGGCGGTCTCCGCGAGCCTGCGCGCGCTGCCGGCCGGCACCGTGCGCGAGGTGCGGCCGCCCGCGCCCGGGGCCGTGCCGCCCGACGCTCTGGCGTTCGCGGGGGCGCCCACGGCCGACGCCCCGCGCGGCCGGGGCCGTACCCCCGGGGAGCCGGACCTGCCGCCCCCGCCCCGGGTCACCGGGGAGCCGGACACCGCTCCCCCGCCCCGGGCCGCCGGCCCCGCCGACGCGGCCCCGTCGCCGTCGTCCGCGCGGGCGGACGCGGCGCCCGGCGCCCGTACCCCCGCGCATGCCCCGTCCGTTCCGGGGTCCGGGCGCATCGCGTCGTGGAACGCGGTGCTCGCCACCGGCGGTCTGGGGGCCCAGGTCACGCTGCTGACCGGCTGGTCCGCGTTCTGGACCGTCGCCGTGTGCGTGCCGGTCTTCCTGGTCGCGCTGGCGGCGGCGTTCCTGGGGGCGCCGACCGTGGCGGCGGACGACCGGACGGACCCGGACACGGGCGTGGCCGGCATGGGGGTGCTCTGCACCGTGCTCGCGACCGTGTTCCTGCTGGCCTGGCCCCCGTCGCCGTGGTGGACGGCGCTGCTGGCGGCGGTCCTCGGCGGTCCCGTCCTGATCCTGGGCGGCATGGGCATCCGGGTGGGCGTCGCGACGGTGGCGGGCAGGCCCGCGTGGCAGGCCGCCGCGGGCTCGGCCGCCGGTCTGCTGAACGGTGTCGTGCTGGCGGGTCTGCTGGCCGCCGGGACCGGTCTTTCCGCGTTCGCCTCGGCGGCGATCGGGGTGGGCGCCTGGGCGGCCGTCGCGCTCGTGGTCACCGTGCTCCAGCCCCGTGCCTGGGCGGCGGTCGGGGCGCGGAACGCCGGCTGACGCACGGCGGCCCCGCCGTCGGCCGCCGTGGGAACGGCGCGGGCGCGACGGCGGGGCCGCGGGGGCTCAGCCCTCGTCGGGCGTGAGCCTCAGCGAGATCGAGTTGATGCAGTACCGCTGGTCCGTCGGGGTGGGGTAGCCCTCGCCCTCGAAGACATGGCCCAGGTGCGAGCCGCAGCGGGCGCAGCGCACCTCGGTGCGGACCATGCCGTGGCTGCGGTCCTGGAGCAGTTCGACCGCGTCGGTGTCCTTGGGGTCGTAGAAGGACGGCCAGCCGCAGTGCGACGCGAACTTGGTGTCGGAGCGGAACAGCTCGGCGCCGCAGGCGCGGCAGGAGTAGACGCCCTCGGTCGTGGTGTCGGTGTATTCGCCGACGAAGGCGGGCTCGGTGCCCGCGTCGCGCAGCACGGCGTATTCGGCGGGGGAGAGCTCCGCCCGCCACTGCTCGTCGGACTTCTCGATGTCGTACGGCACGGTGGCTCCCTCAGCTCGACAGGTGGTCCAGGATCCGCGGGCCGAGGTCAGTGACGTCGCCCGCCCCCATGGTGAGAACGAGGTCGCCGGGCTTCGCCATTCCCGCGATGACCTCGGGAATCGTGTCCTTGTCGTGGACGGCGGCGACGTCGGCCCCGGCGGCCTCGGCGGCCTCGATGATCAGGGCGCTGGTGATGCCGGGGATCGGGTCCTCGCGGGCCGGATAGATGTCCAGGACCACGGAGGCGTCGGCCAGGGCCAGGGCGCGGCCCATCTCGGTGCCCAGTTCCTGGGTGCGGGAGAACAGGTGGGGCTGGAAGACGACGAGGAGGCGGGCGTCGGAGGCGGCGCCCCGCATGGCCTCCAGGTCGGCGGTCATCTCGGTGGGGTGGTGGGCGTAGCTGTCGATGACCTGGACGCCGGCGGCCTCGCCCTTGAGCTGGAGGCGGCGCTTGACCCCGGTGTACGTGCCGAGGGCCGAGGCGAGGTTGTGGGCGGGCAGGCCCAGGGCGACGCCGGCGGCGAGGGCGGCGACCGCGTTCAGCGCGTAGTGCCGGCCGGGGACCGAGACGGTGAAGGTGAGGTACTTCCCGTTCAGGACGACCGTGACCTCGCTGGTCAGACCGCGCGGGGTGATCTTCTGGACGCGTACGTCCGCGGTCTCGGCCTCGCCGTAGGTGACGACGGTGAGGTCCGGGAGCGCGCGCACCCGGGCGGTCAGCTCGACGGCGCCGGGCTGGTCGGCGGAGACGACCAGGGTGCCGCCGGGGACGATCTTGCCGGTGAACTTCTCGAAGGACTCGTAGATCTCGTCCATCGAGGCGTAGTTGGCGTGGTGGTCCAGTTCGACGTTGAGGACGATCGCGACCTCGGGGTCGTACTTCTGGAAGCTGCGGTCGCTCTCGTCGGCCTCGGCGACGAAGATGCCGCCCTCGCCGTGGGTGGCGTTGGTGCCGGGTCCGGCCAGGTCGCCGCCGATGGCGTACGACGGGTCGAGGCCCAGCGAGGTCAGGGCGACGGCCAGCATCGAGGTGGTGGTCGTCTTGCCGTGGGTGCCCGCGACGGCGAGGGAGCGCAGCCCGCCCATGAGTGCGGCGAGGGCGTCGGAGCGGTGCACGACGGGGATCGACAGCTCCCCGGCGCGCACCAGCTCCGGATTGTCGGCGCGGATGGCGCTGGAGACGACCACACAGGTGGCGTCGTCGGCGAGGTGGTCCGCGGCGTGTCCGATGTGGACGGTCGCGCCCAGGGAGCGCAGCGCCTCGGCCGTGGGGGACTCCTTGGAGTCGCTGCCCGCGACCTTCGCGCCGCGCTGGGTGAGGATCTTGGCGATGCCCGACATTCCGGCGCCGCCGATGCCGATGAAGTGGGGTCGTTCCATGGCGGCTGGAATGCCGGGTGCCATCTGTGCTCCTCCTGGTGGGCTTCGAGATCTGCGGGCCGGAGCCAACCGGAGCCGCGGAACCAGCCTATTCGCTGTGCGCGAAGAGCTTGAGCACCGGGACGCCGACCTTGTGGCGGGCGCGCGAGGCCCAGTCGCGGTGGAAGAACTCCTCGACGTAGTGGGGCGCGGTCAGGACGATGACCTCGTCGGCGCTCGCCTCGTCGACGACGGACTTCAGCGTGTCCAGGGGGTGCTCCTCGATCACCTGTCCGACGGCCTCGCAGCCGGCCTGGCGCAGCGCCTCCAGCGACACCTCCAGGGCCAGCTCGGCGGAGTCTCTGGCGTTCTTCCCCTCCGGCACCTCGCTCTCGCGGGCCGCCTCCTTCAGCTCGCCCATCGCCAGGTCGTCGATGGCCCGCAACAGGACGTCCGCCTGGTCCCCTCGCGGCTGCATCAGGACGACGAAGGAGATCCGCTCCTCCCCGTGCAGGGTGGTGACGAACTCGACGTCCGCGGAGGTGAGGGGCTTCTCGATCATCAAAACGCTGGTGAACACCACAGGGGCCCTTCTGATTCAGTGACCGTGGCCGATCGCTGCTGAAACCATCCTTCCCCGTGCGCGCACGGGGTCTGCGAGATCCATTCTGCCCACCGAACGCTAACCGGAACGGGATATTCCGCTGTTTGTCAGCCCCGACGGTAGCGAGAGAAGAGGAACCCGGCCTCCTCCAGCAGCGATGTCAGGACGAATCGTTCCGGCACGGCCACCGACGGACCGCCCGCGATCCGCTGCGCGTCGCCCGCCGTGAGCATCGGCGCCAGGGTCAGGCACAGCTCGTCCAGCACGCCCGCCGCGACGAACTGGCCGAGCAGCCGGGGCCCGCCCTCCGTCAGCAGCCTGCGGTGGCCCAGCTCGGCCAGCTCGGCCACCGCGCGGGCGGGGTCCACCCGGGAGCCCTCCCCCGCGATCACCACCTCGGCGCCCGCCTTCCGGGCCGCCGCGATCCGGTCCGGCGGGGCCCCGGCCCCGGTCAGCACCAGGGTGGCGGCCGACGGGGAGACGAAGAGCGGCAGCGAGAAGTCCAGGTCCAGGCTGCCGCTGACCACGGCGATCGCGGGTGCGGGGGTCTGCCCGGCGGCCTCCCGGCGGGCGGCGAACGCCTCCCGCGCCCTGGCCGGGCGGTATCCCTCCAGGCGTACGGTCTGGGCGCCCACGATCACCAGGTCGGCCAGGCCCCGCAGGGTGCCGAAGATCCGCATGTCGCTGTCGCAGGAGATCGGCTGGGAGCGGCCGTCGTGCTGGGCGGCCCCGTCGAGCGTGGACACCATGTTGGCGCGCAGCCACGGTCCGTCACCCCCGGGGTACGCATAGGCGTCGGCGAGGTCGTCGAGGCTCCACTCTCCGCGGTCCTCGGCTGCTGTCGGGTCGGTCACAGGGAACAGGCGTCGCATGATCCGCAGTCTGGCACGGCCCGGCGGCCTCGCCCGCGACGGTCAGCGGGAGAAGGCCCCGGACGCCGTGACGCCGCCGACCATCGCGGGGGAGGCCGTAAGCTGAGTGGTTGTGTCCTCCTTCACTGCCAGTGCGTCCGGGCCGGGTCCGATAGCCGACACGGCCCCGCTGTCCCTGTGCGCCCGCGAACCGCACGTCCCCGCCGACCGGCTGGTCGCCGAGATGGTGCCGCCGCCGCGCTTCGACTCGGTACGTTTCGACACCTACGTCCCCGATCCGCACCAGCCGAGCCAGACCGAGGCCATCGAGGTCCTCTCCGGCTTCGCGGCGGGACTGGGCGGGGCACACGCCTCGGGGGCCGGCAAGCGCAAGTGGTTCGCCAGGAAGGCCGTGGCGCCGAGCGGGCCGCGCGGGGTCTACCTCGACGGGGGCTACGGGGTCGGCAAGACGCATCTGCTGGCCTCGCTCTGGCACGCCACGCCCGCCGCGCCGTCGCTGAAGGCCTTCGGGACCTTCGTGGAGCTGACGAACCTGGTGGGCGCGCTCGGCTTCCAGCAGACCGTCCGCACCCTGAGCGGGCACCGGCTGCTGTGCATCGACGAGTTCGAGCTGGACGACCCGGGCGACACCGTGCTGGTCTCCTCGCTGCTGAGCCGGCTGGTCGAGGCGGGCGTGGCGCTGGCCGCGACCTCCAACACCCTGCCGGGCAAGCTCGGTGAGGGCCGGTTCGCCGCCGCCGACTTCCTGCGGGAGATCCAGGGGCTCTCCGCGCACTTCCGCCCGCTGCGCATCGACGGCGAGGACTACCGCCACCGGGGTCTGCCCGAGGCCCCGCCGCCGTACTCCGACGAGCAGGTCACCAGGGCCGCGTACGCCACCGAGGGCGCCAGCCTGGACGACTTCCCCGCGCTGCTCGACCATCTGGCCCGGGTCCACCCCAGCCGGTACGGCGCGCTGACGGACGGCGTGCGGGCGGTGTGCCTCACCGAGGTGCGGCCGGTGCCGGACCAGTCGACGGCGCTGCGGCTCGTGGTGCTCGCCGACCGGCTGTACGACCGGGAGATCCCCGTGCTCGCCTCCGGGCTGCCCTTCGACCGCCTCTTCAGCGAGGAGATGCTGAACGGCGGGTACCGGAAGAAGTACTTCCGGGCGATCTCCCGGCTGACGGCCCTGGCGCGTGACGCCAAGGGGCTGGTGGCGCAGTAGGTTCGGGGGCGTACACCGGCGCGGTCCGACGCAGTGCCGCGCCGTCCCCGTACAACAGCGCATTCCGTTCGAAGGGAACCAGCATGGCTACCACGCGTCAGGCGCACACGGTCTGGGAAGGCAACCTGCTCGAAGGCACGGGGGTCGTCACCCTCGACTCCTCCGGGATCGGGGAGTACCCGGTCTCCTGGCCGTCCCGCGCGGAACAGGCGAACGGGAAGACCAGCCCCGAGGAGCTGATCGCGGCCGCCCACTCCAGTTGCTTCTCCATGGCGCTGTCCAACGGTCTCGCCAAGGCCGGCACCCCGCCGACCCGGCTGAACACCCAGGCCGAGGTCACCTTCCAGCCGGGCACCGGCATCACCGGTATCCACCTCACCGTGCAGGGCGAGGTGGAGGGTCTCGACGAGGCGGGCTTCGTCAAGGCGGCCGAGGACGCGAAGGCCAACTGCCCGGTCAGCCAGGCGCTGACGGGCACGACGATCACGCTGAGCGCCTCGCTCGTCTGAGTTCTTTCCCGATGCCCCCGGGGGACGGTCGCGGCCGGCCCCCGGGGGCAGAGTCATGTCCGGAACACCTTGTGTTCACCTCCCCGCCTTCCTGAATCCTCCTGCGATACACCCACGATTCTCATGACCTCCTCATGCGCCGTTGGTTGCGTATCGCGGGCCGGCCCGTCCGGCACGGACGACGAAGGAGGCACGCGGTGTCGCAACACGACACGGCCCCGTCCCGGGAGCCCACCCAGGGGCATTCCGAGGACCCCCGACCGCTGCAGGTGGCGAGCAGACTGCACGCGTTCAACCGGTTCGAGCTCAAATACCTGGTCCCGGTGGAGCAGGCGGCCGAACTCCGCGACGAGCTGGCGGAGCGGATGGACCGCGATCTCCACAGCCCCGTCGGCGGGTACGGCGTGTGGAGCCTGTACTACGACTCACCGCAGCTGCGGTTCTACTGGGAGAAGATCGAGGGCCTGAAATTCCGCCGCAAGCTGCGGATCCGGCACTACGGCGAACCCGTCGGGGTCACCGACGACTCCCCGGTCTGCGTCGAGATCAAGCAACGCGTCAACCGGGTCACTCAGAAGCGGCGCATCACCCTGCCGTACGGCACAGCCCGACGGCTCTGCGACGCACGGGAGTTGATCGAGCACGCACCGAACGAGCGGGCGTTCGTCCACGAGGTGCTCGATCTGGTCGTACGGCTGAACCTGCGGCCGACCGCGATCACCGGCTACCAGCGCGAGGCCCTGGTGGGGCGGGCGGCGGACACCGGACTGCGCGTCACCTTCGACCGGCGCATCCGGGGCCGGGACCGGGACTTCCACTTCGGCGGCGCCGACCCGGAGAACCGCTTCACCGTCCCGCCCCACCTCTCGGTGATGGAGATCAAGGTCAACGAACGCACCCCCACCTGGATCACCGATCTGGCGGCCCGCCGCAACCTCAGCCTCATCCGGGTGTCCAAGTACGTCCAGTCCATCGAGGCGTTCGGGCTGGCCCCCCGTTCCGTCTTCCATCTCGACGAGGCGGCCTTCCCGCCTCCCTCGCCCTCCCCCCTCGACACGACGCTGCCGGCCCAGGACGCGCCGGTGAAAGCAGGAGCCCAGTGAACTTCGATCTGCAGGAACTCAGCGGGACGTTCAGCGTCACCGACGTCGTCGCGGCGATGGTGCTGTCCTTCGTCCTGAGCACGGTGATCGGCTACGTCTACCGGTACACCCACCGGAACGTGTCGTACAGCCAGTCCTACGTCCAGACCCTCGTCCTCGTCGGCATGATCGTCGCCCTGATCATGCTCGTCGTCGGGTCCAATCTGGCGCGGGCGTTCTCCCTGGTCGGCGCGCTGTCCGTGGTCCGGTTCCGCAACGCGGTCAAGGAGACCCGGGACGTCGGGTTCATCTTCCTGGCGATGGCGATCGGCATGGCCTGCGGTGCGCGCTTCTACACGCTGGCCGCGGTCGGCGCGGTCGTCATCTGCGTCGTGGTCGTTGTCATGCATAAGTTCGACTGGTTCGCGCTGAACGTCCAGCGCCAGGTGGTCAAGGTCCAGGTCCCGGCGGGCGAGGACCACACCCCGGGCATCCGTGACGTCCTGATCCGCTACACCAGCGAGTTCGAGCTGGTCAGCACGGAGTCGATCCGCGGCGGGGCGCTGAACGAGGTGTTCTACACCGTGCGGATGAAGAAGGGCACCGAGCCCGGCGACCTGGTCACCGCGCTCCAGGAACACACCTCCGGACAGCGGGTGACCGTGCTGACCGGTTACGACACCACCGACCTGTGAGCACCGGCGACGGCAGCGCCGCCCGCCGCCGGAGGCTGCGCGACCGGGTGCCCGTGCGGGTGCGGCACCACTGGAAGCCGGCGGGAGCACTGTGCGCGGGGCTCGTGGTGATGGTGGCCGTCTTCGGCGACGCCCGCATCTCCCCGTACGTCACCTCCGCCTCGCGCGTGGAGGCGGACACCATCACGGAGAACGTCAAGGGCACGGTCGGGCTGTACGACACCTCGGTGCGCCACTCCATTCAACTGGAGTACAACCAGACGGACTTCGACAAGATGATGAAGGAGTTCACGAAGGACGGCACCAAGGAGGCCATCCCGGCCGACCTCACCATCGACGGGGTCTACCTCCAGGACGTCGGCATCCGCCTCAAGGGCAACTCCACGCTGATGTCCCTGCGGGGCGGACGCGGGGTGCCCGGCGGGGCCGGCGGCATGCCCGGGGGCGCCGGAATGCCGGGCGGCGCGGGTATGGCCGGCGGCGCCGGTGCGACCGCCGGGACCGGTCAGAACAATGCGGCTGGTGGTGCCGGTGGTGTGGCTGGTGGACCGGGTGGCGGTCGTGGCGGCGGGATGGTGCAGTACAACCTCTCCGCCGACAAGCCCGAGGAACTGCCCTGGCTCATCAAGATCGACGAGTATGTGGAGGGCCGCGCCTACCAGGGCGAGCGGGAGATCTCGCTCCGTCCGGGCAGCAACGCCCAGGTGCCCGTCAACGAGGCCCTGTCGCTCGCGCTGATCGAGGGAACGGGCGAGCCGGCCGAGCGGTACGGCTTCTCCACGCTGAAGGTCAACAACCGGCCGGCCGCCGTCCGGCTGATGGTGGAGAACCCCGACACCGAGTACGCCGAGGCGGTCGAGGGCGAGTCCGTGGTCTACAAGGCCAGGGCCGGTGGCAGCTTCGCCTACCAGGGCGACGACCCTTCGACGTACGAGACGTCCTTCCGCCAGCTCAACAAGGTGGGCAGCCAGGACCTCGAACCGGTGATGAAGCTGATCAAGTGGGTGGAGAACGCCTCGGACGAGGAGTTCGCCGAGCACCTCGACGACCACGTGGACGTCGACTCGCTCGCCCACTACGTCGCGGCGCAGAACCTGCTGATGAACTTCGACGACATGGCGGGCCCGGGGAAGAACTACCTGCTCGGGTACGACCTGGACACCAAGAAGTTCTCGGTACTGGGCTGGGACTACAACCTCACCTTCAGCGGGAACGCGACCGCCGGACCCGACGACTCGATGAGCATGGGCGGCGGCCGGGGCGGGCCCGGGGGCGGGCAGAACGCCGGACAGCCCGGCGGCGGCACGGCCCAAGGCATGCCGGAGCCCCCCGAAGGCGCGCAGCCGCCCGAGGGCATGCCGGACCTCCCGGAAGGCATGCCGGACCTGCCCGAAGGGGCCGGGACGCCCGACTTCGGGGGCGGTGACGGGGCGCCGGGAGCGGGTCCGGGCGGCCCGATGTCCGGCCACGCGCTCAAGGACCGCTTCCTGGAGCTCGACGCCTTCGACGCTGTCTACAAGGAGGCGTACCGGGACCTGTACGAGAAGTTCTACGGCTCCGGCAAGGCCACCCGGGCGCTCAAGGACATCGCCCGGCAGGCTGGCAGGGCCGGCGTCCCGGCCACGGACGTCGACAAGGCGGTGGGCGCGCTGCGCACCACGGTCACGCAGCGGACCACGGCCCTGGCGAAGAACAATGAGGTCACCGGCTGACCGCGCGCGCTCCGGAGCCCGGACCCCCCTTCCGGGCTCCGGAGCGCGCGGGCGTACGCGCCGCCGGGTCCCGCCCGCTCGGGGCCGGACCCGGCCGTTCCTGTGAATCCGCACAAGTTCGCGGACTACCCTCGCGCGCACCGCACCCTCGGCACCGTCCCGGCCCGGCGTGCGCCCCCGTCCGCCACGCCATGAGGTGATCGCTTTCCATGGGCGACCGGTCCGCTCCGCACACCGTCCTGGTCGTCGAGGACGACCCGGGCATCCGCACCCTGCTCTCCTCGGCCCTGACCGCGGCCGGGTACCGCGTCGTCACGGCGGTGGACGGACGGGCGGCCGTCGAGGCCACCGACCGCTGCCGCCCGGACCTGATCGTCCTCGACGTGATGCTGCCCGACACCGACGGCTTCGCCGTGACGCGCGAACTGCGCGCGCGGGGCGACTACACCCCTGTGCTCTTCCTCACCGCCCGCACCGACATCGAGGACCGCATCATCGGTCTCAGCTCGGGCGGCGACGACTACGTCACCAAGCCGTTCCACATCCAGGAGATCCTGCTGCGGATCCGGGCCATTCTGCGCCGCACGGCCGGCGCGCCGAGGCGGGGGCCGGAGCCGCCGCCGCTCCGCTACGCCGATCTGAGCGTGGACCGCGAGCGCCACACGGTGCACCGGGCGGGCCGCGCCGTGCGACTGTCCCCCACCGAGTTCCGGCTGCTGGTCTGCCTGGTGTCCCATCCGGAGAAGGTGCTGGGCAAACAGGAGATCCTGATGGAGGTGTGGCAGTACGGCTTCGCCGGTGACACCCGCATCGTGGACACGTACATCAAGAACCTGCGCCGCAAGATCGACCGGGCGGACCGGCCACTGATCCACACCGTGCGCGGGGTGGGCTACTGCCTGCGGCTGCCCCGCGAGCAAGCCCCGTGACACGGCCGCCGCGCCGGTTCCGGCCCCGCTCGATCCGCACCCGGCTGGTGCTGATCTCCACCGTGCTCGCCACCGTCGCCGTCCTCGTGTCGCAGGCGGCCGGGATGACGGTGATGCGCGGCTGGCTCACCGGTCAGATCGACGACCGCCTCGGGGAGTTCCGTCCCCCGCCGCTGCCCGCGTACGTCCGTGGGCACGGCACGCTGCCGGGTACCTCGGACGCGGCCGTGCCGCAGAAGGACCTCCTCCCCTCCGACTACCGGGTCTTCTTCTACGACGCCGACGGAACGCTCCTGCCGGACTCGCTGGGCAGCGGCGACGGACGCCCCCGGCTGCCCGGGACCGTGGCGGCGCTGGGGCTGACGACCGGGAAGCCCGCCACCCTGCCCGCCGAGAAGGGCGACGGGAACTGGCGGGTGGTCGTGGACACCGATCCGCAGGGGCGGCGGGTCGTCGTGGCGCTGCCGCTCGACACCGTGGAGGGCGCCACCTCCAAGCTCCTGTGGTTCAGTCTGGCGATCGGGGCCGTCGCCGCCGCCGGTGTCGGACTGCTGAGCAGCGCGGCGGTGCGGCTGGGGCTGCGCCCGCTGGCGCGGATGGAACGCACGGCCCTGCGGATCACCGCGGGCGAGTCGGCGCTCGTGGTCACCGACACCGACCCGCGGACCGAGACCGGGCGGCTCGGCATCGCCTTCAACACCATGCTCGACCAGGTGCGGGCCGCCCTGCACCGCAAGGACGCGTCGGAGCGGCGGCTGCGCCGCTTCATGGCCGACGCCGGTCACGAGCTGCGGACCCCGCTGACGTCCGTCCAGGGCTTCGCCGAACTGCTCGTCGAACAGCCCCGGCTGCCCGCCGCACGGCGCCGTGAGGCCCACGAGCTGATCGTCCGGAACTCCGAGCGGATGAGCCGGCTCGTCGACGACCTCTTCCTGCTGGCCAAACTGGGGTACGCGCCCGTGACGCACCGGGAGAGCGTGGATCTGCTGTCGCTGGCGGCGGACGGGGTCCGCGCGGCGGTCGTCGCCCATCCGGAGCGCGAGGTGCGGCTGGCGCCACTCGCGGGGGACGGTCCGGAGGGGCCGGCGACCGCGCTCGATGTCGTCGAGACGCTGGGCGATCCCCATCAGCTCGCCCAGGTGATCGCCAATCTGCTGGCCAACGCCTGTGTGCACACCCCGCCCGGCGCGAGCGTGGAGGTGCGGGTCGGCACGGCCCTGACCGGGCATCGCGCAGGGGGATGCGACCGGCCGGGTCGCACGAGCGCCACGGCCGCGCTGTCACCGGGGGTGCCGGTGTGCGTGGTGGAGGTGGTGGACGACGGGCCGGGGCTGGCACCGGACGCCGCCCGACAGGCGTTCGAACGGTTCTACCGGGGGCCGTCGGCGGCGGACGGTCCGGAGCCCGGATCCGGCCTCGGTCTGGCCATCGCCTCCACGATCGCGACGGCCCACCAAGGCCGCCTCGAACTCGACACCCGTCCGGGCTACGGCTCCACGTTCCGTCTGTTGCTGCCCCGGGGCGTCGGACCGGAATCGGCCACTGTGGCGTGACAACGTTCGCCCGGGACGTCGAACGGGCAGGGCTGCTCTTGACGTTGCCATGTCACCTGTCCGCCAACAGGGAGTTGCCTCATGTCCGACGAATCCCGCGTCCCCGCCACCCGCCGTCAGATCCTCGCCACGGGCGGCGCGGTCGCCGCGGTCGCCTTCACCGGCGCGTTCGGTGAACTCTTCGCGGGCACCGCGTCCGCCCGGGGCCACGCCGGCTACGGCCCGCTGGTGCCCGACCCGGACGGACTGCTCGACCTGCCGAAGGGGTTCCGCTACCGGGTGCTCTCCCGCGAGGGCGACCCGCTCCGCTCGGGCGAGGGCCCGGTGCCGAGCAACTGCGACGGCATGGCCGCGTTCCCCGGCCGGCGCGGCGGCGTCCGCCTGGTGCGCAACCACGAGAACCGGGTCACCGCGAAGACCGCCGTGCCGACCGTGGACGGACTCACCTACGACCCGATGGGCAAGGGCGGCTGCACCGCGCTCGAACTCGACCGCCACGGCGCCGTCCTCGGCGAGCGCGTCGCCATCGCGGGAACCGCCGTCAACTGCGCCGGCGGGCGCACCCCGTGGAACACCTGGCTCACCTGCGAGGAGACCGAGGACCGGGCCGGAACCAACGGCTACACCAAGGACCACGGTTTCGTCTTCGAGGTGGACGGCGCGGACCCGCACCGCACCGGAGCCGTCCCCCTGACGGCGATGGGCCGCTTCCAGCACGAGGCCGTGGCCGTCGATCCGCGCAGCGGCGTCCTCTACGAGACGGAGGACGCCTTCGAGAGGCCCTTCGGGCTGTTCTACCGCTTCCTGCCGCACAGGCCGCTGGGCGGCACGGGCTCCCTGCGGGCCGGCGGGCGGCTGGAGGCCATGCGGGTCCCGGGCGTCGCCGACCTCTCCGCCGTCCAGACGACCGGAACCGTCTTCGATGGCATCGAGTGGGTCCCCGTACCGGACCCCCTGGCCACCGAAACCCCCATCCGCTTCCAGGACTTCGGGCCGAGGGGCATCACCCACGCCCAGAAGCTGGAGGGCTGTTACTGGGGCGGCTCCAGCGTCTACTTCGTCTCCAGCTTCGCCCACAGCGACGAGGGCTCGGCCGCCGACCACTTCGGGCAGGTCTGGCGCTACGACCCCGCCCGCCGGCGCCTCACCCTCGTCATCGTCTTCGGCCCCGGCACCGACGTCCGACTGCCCGGCGAGTCCCCCGACAACATCTGCCTGGCCGCCGACGGCGGGCTGATGGTGTGCGAGGACGGCAACGGCGCCCAGCACGTCTTCGGCCTGACCCGGCGCGGGGAGGTCTATCCGATGGCGCGCGGCCGGCAGAACATCGGCACGGCCGAGGAGCCGGAGTGGGGCGAGTTCGCCGGCGTCACCTTCGCCCCGGACCTGGCGACGATGTACGTGAACTGCTACACGCCGGGGACGACGTTCGCGGTGACGGGGCCGTGGCGCTGATCCCCTGACCGGACCCGCACCGCCCCGCCCGCCGCTCCGACTCCGCCCACCGCCTGGTGAACGCCCCGTCGTCGGACACTCTGCCGGAGCTGCTGCGGGGCTGCCGGATCGAGGTGCCGCGCCCGCTCGACGACCGAGTGAATCCCGGGGCGGCTTCGCGGCCCCGGGAGCGCCGGGAGCGGGACCCCGCGCCCTGATCGGTTAGTTTCCGTGAGTGATCATGTCTGCACGGAAATTGACGAGTCTGAGCGTTCTGGGTGCGGTGCTGTGCGGCGGGCTCGCCGGCTGCGCGGACGGCTCCCTGGAGGCCGCGCCTCCGGCCGCCCACGCCCCGTCCCCCGCGCACTCCCCCACGCCCGCGTCCGCGCCCGCCTCTCCCGCCGCCCCGCGCACTCCCCCGCCCGCGCCGGAGCCGCCGGTCCTGGCCCCCGGGCCGGGCGGCCTGACCCCGGTGCTGAAGCGCGGCACCGGGCGTACGGACAAGGTCGTGGCGCTCACCTTCGACGCCGACATGACGGCGGACGAGGGGCCGCGCGCGGCGGCGGGCGAACGGTTCGACAATCCGGAGCTGATCGCGCTGCTGCGCCGGCTGAAGGTGCCGGCGACCGTCTTCATGACCGGGCGCTGGGCCGAGGAGTACCCCGGCCAGGCCCGCTCCATCGGCACGGACCCGCTGTTCGAGATCGCCAACCACTCCTACAGCCACCACGCGTTCACCACGCCCTGCTACGGGCTGCCGGCCGTGGACGCGGACCCGGCGGCGATGCGCGGGGAGGTGGAGCGGGCGTTCGGCGCGATCCGGCGGACGGGGGCGCGCCGGGTGGTGCCCTACTTCCGCTTCCCGGGCGGCTGTTACGACCGGGCGGCGCTGCGCGCGATCGGCCCGGAGAAGGTGACGGCCGTGCAGTGGGACGTGGTGAGCGGGGACGCGTTCGCGACCGACGCGGACGCGGTGGCGGACCAGGTGCTGGACGGGGTGGAGCCCGGCTCGCTCGTCGTCATGCACTGCACCCGCAGCGCCGCCCCGGCCACCGCCCGGGCGGTCCGGCGCATCGTGCCCGAACTCCGCGCGCGCGGCTACCGCTTCGTGCGCGTCTCGCAGCTCATCGCCGGGCGGTGAGGGCCGCGGGCGGGGCGCCGGTCAGCCCGAGCAGGCCGTCCGCTGGGCCTCCTGCCACTCGCAGACCGGGCAGAGCGTGATGCCCTTGGCCGACTCCGGGTACTCGGTCGGCTTCCGGCACAGCACGCACTCCGCGTACGGCGGCCCGGCGGGCTCGTCCGGGGACACCTCCGGCCGGTCCACCGGGGTGCCGCAGTACTCCGTGTCCTCGGGATGCGGGGGTTCTGGTCCTTGCTCGTCCATACGTACGAGCCTACTCAGCCCCGCACCGAAGTGAGCCGGCAGGCGAGCGCCCCCGCGACGGCGGCCACCCCGGCCGCCCCGAGCAGCGGCAGCACGGGCACCCGGACCGTTCCGGTGAGCGAACCGGTGACCAGGCCCGTCACCGCGGACTTCGCCGGCGATCCGGTGGTCACCAGGCAGAGCAGCGCCCCGAGCGGGATCACGGTGAGCGACCAGCCGCGACGGTGCAGCAGCGGCCTGCTCCCCAGCGCGCCCACCGCCGCCCCCGTCAGCGCGCAGCAGCAGACGGCGATCAGCCCGGCGAGCCCGGCCGCCGGCAGCGGCACCCGGACCCGGTGATCGGCACTCGCCGGCTCGCTGATCGCCAGTACGACGGCGGTGGCCGCCGCTCCCAGCACCACCGCGCAGCCCAGCGCGGTGAGCAGCGCCGCCAGATGGACCCGGGGCCGTCCGCCGACGGCCGCCGCGACGACGGTCCGGGAGGCGGCCGGCTCCTGGCCCGCGCAGACCCGGACGAGCCACGCGGCGACGGGCAGCAGCGCGGCGGCGACGTAACCGAGCGAGTCCAGCACGGGCTGCCCGGACTGCACGACCGTGCCGACGAAGGCGACGTACAGCAGCACCGGCGCGAGCCAGCGCTGGGAGCGCAGCAGCAGGGCGGCCTGGTAGCGGAGCAGTGCGTTCATACGGTCGTGTCCGAGGGGTCCGGCGGGGCCGCGCCCCGGCGCCGTGCCCGGGGCGAACGGGCAGGGGGCGGGGCGGTAGGGGATCAACGCGTTCACACTCTCTCGTCCGAGGGGTCCGGCGGGGCCGCGCCCCGGCGCCGTGCCCGGGGCGGCCGGGCGGGAGACGGGGCGGGCCGGGAGGCGGTCAACGCGTTCATACGCTCCCGTCCGAGAGGTCCGGCACGGCCGCGACGCCGACGACGTGCCAGGGCGGCCGGGCGGTGAGCAGGGCGGTGAGCAGCGCGTCGGAGTGCGCGGCGGCCACGGTGAGCCGCAGGGTGCCGTTCGCGGCGGCGGTGTGCTCGGGGGCTCCGGGGAGGCGGTCCGGCAGCGGGGTGCCGGGCGGTCCCGTCACCTCGATCCGGACCCGGGGGCCGGTCGGTGTCCCGGCCGGGGCCGCGGGCATCGTGCGCAGCCCGGTGCCCTCGACGCGCAGGACCGTGTCGGCGGCGTCCGCCGGCCGGTGCGGGGCGTGGTCGACGAGGACGGCGGTGGCCCCGGCGGCGACACGGGCGGCGACGGCCCGGTCCAGTTCGACGCGGGCGGTGGCGTCCAGCCCGGTCCACGCCTCGTCCAGCACCAGCAGCTCCGGCTCGGCCAGCAGCGCCTGGGCGACCGCGACCTTCTGGGCGGTGCCCTTGGACAGCTCCGCCAGGGGCGTACGGGCATGGCCGGCGGCCCCGAAGCGGGTCAGCCACTCCTCCGCCCGGCGGGCCGCCTCGGCGCGCCGCAGCCCGTGGATCCGGCCGAGGTGGACGAGGTAGCCGGCGGCCGTGAACGGCAGGGCCGCCGGGAACCGTTCGGGGATGTACGCGGTGCGCGGCCGGCGCCCGGTGATCCGGCCCTCGGTCGGGGCGTCCGCCCCCGCGACCAGCCGCAGCAGCGTGGACTTGCCGGTGCCGTTGGCGCCCTCGACCCGGACCAGGGCGCCGGCCGGCAGATCGAGGTCGATGCCGCGCAGCACCCAGGGCCCGGCCGGTCCGTACCGGCGGCCCACCGCCTCCAGCCGCAGCAGGGGCCGGTTCAGTTGGACGACGCCTTCTCGGGCTTCAGCTCGCTGGGCCGCACGATCACGAAGCCCTCGCCCTCCAGCCGCAGCTGGACGGCCTCGCCGGAGCCGCCGCGCAGCATGGATCCGACGCTCTGCGAGCGGTGCAGCGAGGTGGCGAGGTGGGCGCTCCAGCCGACGACCGCGTCGGTGTCGACGCAGACCGGCTGCTGCGGGCTGACGGGGATGACGATCGGGTGGCCCTCGCACATCAGGGCGAGCTTGCCGTACCCGGTGAAGACGCTGTTGAAGAGCCCGCCCCCGGCCATGCCGGCGCCCTTCACGGTCTTGATCTCGTAGGCGAGCGTGGGATCGAAGCAGAGCACGTTGCGGCCGTTGACGGTGAGCGCGTCGCCCTGCTCGATGTCCACGATGAAGCAGTTGTGCGCCTCGTGGGCGAACCATGCCTCGCCCTGGCCGCGCACCGCCATCAGCGGCAGCCCCTCGCCGGTGACGGCCCGCTTGAGCATGCCGCCGATGCCCTGGCCCTTGCGTTCGAACTGGAGATTGCCCCGGAAGGCGATCATCGATCCCTGGCGGGCGTGCATCTCGCCGTTGATTGCGTACTTCACCGATTTGGGGTTCTGCAGGGTCATGCCGGGCACGGTCGCCTGCTGAGCCATGTGCTCACTGGAAAAGAGATCGCTCTTCATGGCGTGCATCCTCGCCCGGAGGGTTTCATTCCGCCAAGAAGCCCGGGACGGGCGGCTGGCAGACTGGACAGGTGAGCAGCAACGACACCTCCTCCCCCGCGTCCGGCACCTCCTCCCCCGCGGCCGATTCCGCCGGCCTGTCCGAGGACAGCCCGTTCCGCACCGAACGGACGGACCGGGACGAAGCACCCCAGTACGTCCTGCCCTTGGTCGTGCACATCGAGAAGACGGCGCCCCCGGCGCGCACCGACGCGCTGCGCACGGCCGCCCGCGCGGTGCTGGTGATGCTCTCCGACGAGCGTTCCGTGGGCGAGGGCGAGTGGGCGCGGGCGATGCGCGACTGGCAGGACGCCCGGATCCGCAAGGTGGTCCGGCGGGCGCGGGGCGCCGAGTGGCGCAAGGCAGCGGCGCTGCCCGGGATCACCGTCACCGGCGAGGAGGCGGAGGTGCGGGTCTATCCTCCGGTCCCGCTGAACGGCTGGCCCAAGGAGCTGGCGAAGCTCCAGGTCTCGGGGACGGACCTGGACGATCCGGAGCCGCCCGCCGCCCCGGACCTCTCGGGCCCGGTCCTCTGGCTCAACCCGGAGCTGGGCATGTCCGCCGGCAAGGAGATGGCGCAGGCCGGGCACGGGGCGCAGCTCGCCTGGTGGGAGCTGTCCGACACGGAGCGCGCGGCCTGGCGCGCGGCCGGCTTCCCGCTCTCGGTCGCCACCCCGGACCCAGTGCGCTGGAAGGAGCTGACGGTGAGCGGGCTTCCCGTGGTCCGGGACGCGGGGTTCACGGAGATCGCCCCCGGTTCCTGCACGGTGGTCGCCGACCATCCGGCGCTGCGGCGCTGAGCGGCCGGGCGGCGGAACCTCAAATCATGCTCTGAACGTCCCCCTTCACGGATTCGATGGCGTGTCGCGGGGCCATCACCCCTGCACGGAACGGAGACGGGGGACGGCATGGACCTGGGAATCGGCATCGGCTGGCGGCCGGAGATCGCCGAGGCGGTGGAGGCGCTGCCGGGCATCGACTGGGTGGAGGCGGTCGCGGAGAACCTCTGCGGCGACCACCTGCCCGACGCGCTGGTGCGGCTGAGGGAGCGCGGGGTCACCGTGGTGCCGCACGGCGTCTCGCTGGGGCTGGGCGGGGCCGACCGGCCCGACCCCGGCCGGCTCGCGGCTCTCGCGGAGCGCGCCGCGCTGCTGGAGGCACCCCTGGTGACGGAGCACATCGCGTTCGTCCGGGCGGGCGGCGTCCGCACCGGCTCCCCGGCCCTGGAGGCGGGGCATCTGCTGCCCGTCCCCCGCACCCGGGCCGCCCTGGACGTGCTCTGCGAGAACGTGGCGATCGCGCAGGACGCGCTGCCCGTGCCGCTGGCGCTGGAGAACATCGCGGCGCTGGTCTCCTGGCCGGACGAGGAGCTGACCGAGGGGCAGTTCCTGGCCGAGCTGGTCGAGCGCACCGGGGTGCGGCTCCTCATCGACGTGGCCAATCTGCACACCAATCATGTCAACCGGGGCGAGGACCCGGCCGAGGCGCTGGCCGCGCTGCCGGTGGACTCCCTGGCGTACGTCCATGTCGCGGGCGGCGTCGAGAAGGACGGCGTCTGGCACGACACCCACGCCCACCCCGTCACCGCCCCGGTCCTGGACGTGCTGGCCGAGTTGCGCTCCCGGGTCTCCCCGCCCGGCGTCCTCCTGGAACGCGACGACGCCTTCCCGCCCACCGCCGAACTCGCCGGTGAACTGGACGCGATCCGCGCGGTCCTGGACCGGGCCGGGGCCGACGGGCCGGGCGGCCCGGCGCGCGGGACGGTGCGGCAGGCCCCCGCGCGGTCCGCCGCCGCACCGTCCGAGGCCGTACGGGACCGGCTCGCGGTCGCCCAGACCGCGCTGCTCTCCGCCCTGGTCGCGGGCACCCCCGCCCCGGAGGGCTTCGACCGGCGCCGGCTCGGGGTGCAGAGCCGGGCGCTGGCCGCGAAGCGGGCCGATGTGGTGGCGAAGGTGGCGCCGGAGCTGCCGGAGATCCTGGGGCGCGGCTACCGGGAGGCGTTCCTGGCGTACGCGGGGGCGCGGCCGATGTCCGGCGGATACCGGCGCGACGCGCTGGACTTCGCCGAGCATCTGCTGATCGCCGGACGGCCGGCGGACGACGCGGCGCGGCGCCGGCTCACCGCGTGGTGGCGGGACCGCTCCGGTCCCCGGCCGCCCGGCCGGGCCGTCCGGCTGGCCCGCGCGGCCCGCTCCGTGCTGGTGGGGCGGTGAACGGGATGACGACGCTCGCCGTGCTGTTCTCGCTGGCCGTCACCGTGTCCTCGGTGCTGCTGGTCACCGGGCTCGTCCGCGACCGCCGGCCGTCCGGCGGCCCGGTCCACGATCCGGCCGAGGCGGCCTTCCTCGGCGGCGGCCCCGGACGGGTCGTCGACGCCGCGCTCGCCGCGATGTGCGAGGACGGCCGGATTCTCGTCGGCGGCCCCGGCATCGTGGCGGTGCGGCGGGCCGTCGCCCACGACCCGGTGGAGCGCGCCGTGCTCCACGCGCACGCCGCCGCGCCGAACGGGGCGCTCCACGCGCTGCGGGACGCCGTGATGCGCCACCCCGCCGTCCAGGAGATCGGGGACGGCCTCGCGGCGCGCGGGCTGCTCCGGGTCCCCGGCTCGCACCGGCTCCAGCAGCGCTGGGGGACGACGCAGGGGGTGCTCTGCCTGCTCGCGCTGCCCGTCGCGTTCGCGCTGACCGTCGCGGAGTGGATGGCCTCGGACGGCTTCGTGGACGAGGGTGTCCCGTTCGTCCTCAAGGTGCTGCCCGCCCTGGTCGCCGGCAGCGTCGTGGGCCTGGCCTCGGCGGCCGTCGCGCGCTCCCGGATAACCCGGGCCGGGCGCCGGGCCGCCGCCGCGTTCCGAACCGCCCACCTCGGCCGCGGGGGCGCAGCCCATCTGGTGGCGACGGCCGGGCCCCGCGCCCACCCCGACCCGGTGCTGCGCGCGCATCTGCTCACGGCGGCCCGCGCCGGGGCCGGGGCGCCCCGGCGCTCCGGCTCCACACCGTCCCCGTCGTCTCCGTCGTCCCACGACGCCTCCTCGGCGCTGCTGCTCGCCCCGGCGGTCTGGTGCGCCGGCTCCGCGCCGGGCGGCGGGAGCTGCGGCGGCTCCTCGGGGAGCGGCGGTTCGGGGTGCGGGGGCGGGTCGGGCTGCGGCGGGGGGTCCGGTTCGAGCTGCGGGGGCGGCGGGTCCAGTTGTGGCGGCGGCGGGTCGAGCTGCGGGGGCGGCAGCAGTTGCGGATCGAGCTGCGGCGGCGGTTCCTGAGCGCTCCGGCGTCCGCATGGTGAACAGCCCATGGCGCGAAATGCGCGTGTCGCATAGAAATCGGACATGCTCTGGGTTCTGTTCCTGCTGGTCGCGTGGGGTGCGGCTGCCGTCTCCTGCATCCGCCTCTGTCTGGCCACCGCCCGGCCGGCCATCCCCTCGCAACCCGCGCCGCGCACCACCACGCGGGCCGAACTTAGCCTGTACGAGACGGCGTTCCTGGCCGGAGGCCCGCACCGGGTGGCCGATCTCGCGCTCGTCTCCATGCATCTGCGCCGCCGGCTGCTGCTCGCCCACACGGGCTGGGCCACGGTGGTCGATCCGGAGGGCCGGGACGACATGGAGCGCACGGTGATCCGTGCCATCGGGCCGCAGGGGCAGTCGCCGATACCGCCGGTCCGGGCGGCGGCCGCGACGGCGGACGCGGTACGGGCGCTCGCGGACCGGCTCGTCGCCGCGGGCCTGGCCCTGCCGGGCGGCGGATCGGACATCGCCGCGGCGGTGCACGCGGTGCGCCGGGCCGCCGCGCTGGTGCTCGTGATGGGGGCCGCCGCGCTGACCGTGCCCATCGAGGGGGCGCGTCCGACCGGATCGCAGGTGCCGGTGGCCGTCTGGTTCGCGATGCCGCTGGTGCTGACCGTGGGCTGTCTGCTCATCGCCCGGATCGAATCGGGCCCGCACAGTCCCTGGGCCTCACCGGCCGGGCAGCGGCTGCTGGACGCCCGCCGGCTCGCGGCGTCCGGGCCCGAGGGCGATGTGCTGGCGGCGGTCGCCGTACGGGGCGTGGCGGCGGTCGCCGACCCGGCGCTGCGGGCCGCGCTCACCGGCCGGACGGCCCGCGCCGTCCCGTGAACGACACCGGTGCGGCGCGCCGGAGGCGCGCCGCACCGTGAGCCGAACCCGGTGTCGCTGGAGCGGCGGGCGGCACGTGGTGCCGCTCGGTCCGCCGTCTGATCTTCCGGGCTGGGGTGACCGGGTCCCGCTCGCTACGCGAGCCCGGCCACCAGGTCCGCGACCGACTTGCGCCGGCCGGTGAAGAAGGGGACCTCCTCGCGGACGTGCATCCGCGCCTCGGAGGCCCGCAGGTGACGCATCAGGTCGACGATGCGGTACAGCTCGTCCGCCTCGAAGGCCAGCACCCACTCGTAGTCTCCCAGGGAGAACGAGGCGACGGTGTTGGCACGCACGTCGGGGTAGCCGCGGGCCATCTTGCCGTGGTCGGCGAGCATCCGGCGGCGGTCCTCGTCGGGCAGCAGGTACCAGTCGTAGGAGCGCACGAACGGGTACACGCTGACGTAGTCGCGCGCGTTCTCGTCGGCGAGGAAGGCCGGGATGTGCGACTTGTTGAACTCGGCGGGGCGGTGCAGCGCCATGTTCGACCAGACCGGTTCGAGGTTCCTGCCCAGCCGGGTGCGGCGGAAGAGGTTGTACGCCTCCTGGAGCTCGTCCGCCGTCTCCGCGTGCCACCAGATCATCATGTCGGCGTCGGCGCGCAGGCCCGAGACGTCGTAGGTGCCGCGGATCGTGATGTCCTTGGCCGCGAGCTGGTCGAACAGCTCCTGGACCTCGCCGGCCACGGCTGCCCGGTCCGTGTCGGCGGGCAGGACGTCGCGCAGCTTGAACACGGACCACAGCGTGTAGCGGATGACCTCGTTGAGGTCCTTCGCCTTCTTCCCGGCGTTCGGACTCTTGCTGGATGTCGCAGTCTCAGGAGCACTCATACGGCTATTGTCCCGCCTCGCTCCCTGTGCCCTGAACCAGGGGTGGGGTGGCGGTGATCTCGTCGCCGTCCGCCGTCCGGACGGCCCCGAGGTCCCGGGCGATCTCGTCCGCGGCGCGCCGCGCGCTCGCGATGCAGGCGGGGATGCCGACGCCGTCGTAGACCGCTCCGCAGACGCGCAGCGCGGGCAGTTTGGCGACCTCCTCGCGGATCCGGGCGACCCGGGTGAGGTGACCCACGGGGTACTGGGGCAGTCCGCCGATCCACCGGGTGACCTCGGTGCCGACGGGACGGGCGGTCAGTCCGGTGGCGTCGGCGAGGTCGGCCAGCGAGACGGCGACGAGGTCGGCGTCCTCGCGGTGCAGATGGTCCTCCTCGCCGTAGCGGCCCACCGAGGTCCGCAGCACGAAGAGCCCGGGGGCGGCGTCGGCGACCCACTGCCACTTGTGCGTGGAGAACGTGGATGCCTTGATCGTGCGGCCCTCGGCCGGGGGCACCAGGAAGCCGGAGCGCCCCTGGAAAGCCGGGAGCCCGGCCACGTCGGAGCGCGTGAACGCCATCGTGACCAGCGCCATCGAGGCGTACTCGACGCCCGCCAGCTCGGCCGAGGCGGCCGGTGACTCGGCGGCGAGCAGGGTGGACGCCGACCAGGCGGGGGCGGCGAGGACGATGCCGTCGGCGGCGATCACCCGGGCGTCGGTGCGCACGTCCCAGCCGTCGGCGGTACGGGTCAGGCCCAGCACCGGGGTCTCGGTGAGGATCTCCCCGCCGGCCGCGCGCACGGTGTCCGCGACGGCCCCCGGCAGGGTGCCGATGCCGCCCTCGATGCCCTGGAAGACCGGACCGGTGAGCCGCCGGGCGGCCGCTTCCCGCTGGATCCGGGCGACGCCGTCGAGGAGCGAGCCGGCGCCCCGGGCGACCTCGAAGAGCTGCGGTACGGCGGCGCGCATCGAGATCCGGTAGGCGTCGCCCGCGTACACCCCGCCGAGCAGCGGTTCGACGAGCTGGTCGACGACCTCGCGGCCCAGCCGGTCCGCGACGTACGCGCCGACGGCGACGTCCTCGCCGACGGCGGTGGGGGTCAGCTCGCGCTCCTGGGCGATCCGGGCCAGGCCCTCGGGCGTCAGGACGTCGCCCAGGACCGCCGGATCGCCCGGGACGCCCATCACATGGCCCTGGGGCATGGGGCGCAGGGCGTCGCGCGTCCAGAGCGCGGCGGTGGCGGTGGCGGGCGGCTGGAGCCGGTCGGCGAGGCCGGCGGCGCGGGCCAGGTCGACCGCCTCGGGGCGGCGGGCGAGCACGGACTCGGCGCCGAGGTCGACCCGGACGCCCGCGACCTCACCGGTCATGAGCTTGCCGCCGAGCCGGGCCGTCGCCTCCAGGAGGGTGACCCGCAGACCGCTGCCGAGGAGCCGGTGGGCGGCCGCGAGTCCGGCGATGCCGCCGCCGATGACGACCACATGGGCCGGGGCCCGGTCCGCACGCTGTGTTGAACGCTGCATGCCCCCACTCTCTCAAACCCTGTCCGAGTCCTGAACGTGACCGCTTCGCAACCCCGGGGACGAAACCGGTGACGCCCCCTCATCCGTCGAACCGGCACCATCAACCACCTGTCCTGGGGGGACCGTTATGCATCCCGTGCCCGACCTCCGTTCCGGCCCGCCGGCGTCCGCCGCCCGCCGCTCCCGTCTCGCGCTCGCCGCTGGACTGCTCGCCGCCGCCCTCGCGGTCGCGGGCTGCGGCGCCGCCTCCGACGACGCCGGCGGGAGCGCCGACAGACCCGCCCTGTCGTCCCAGGCCCGGGGCAAGGCCGACGCCGCCGGCGGGGAGGCGGACGGTTCCGGGAAGGGCGCGGCCGGCTCGACGGCGCGGAAGCAGCCGAAACCGGCCGCCACCCACGTCATCCGCACCGCGTCCCTGTCCGTCGAGGTGAAGAGCGCCTCCCGCGCGGCGGCGAGCGCCCGGACCGTGGCGCGGAACGCGGGCGGGCTGGTCGCCGAGGAGAGCACCGAACGGGTGGACGGCGACCGCTCCACCTCGCATCTCGTGCTGCGCGTCCCGCAGGACGCGTACGACCGGGTGCTGCGGGAGCTGTCGGGGGCCGGGAAGCTGCTGTCGCGCACCTCGGAGGCGAAGGACGTCACGGACCAGGTCGTCGACACCGACAGCCGGATCGCCACCCAGCGCTCCAGCGTGGCCCGGGTGCGTGCGCTGATGGACCGGGCCGACAAGCTCACCGACGTGGTCGCCCTGGAGGGCGAACTGAGCAGCCGCCAGGCCGCGTTGGAGTCGCTGCTCGCCCAGCAGGCCTCTCTCAAGGACCGCACCACGATGGCCACGGTCACCCTCGACCTCATCGAGCCGGAGTCCCCGGCCGCCGCGTCCGACGACGATCCCGGGTTCCTGGACGCCCTGGCGGGCGGCTGGCACGCCTTCACGACGATGCTGCGGTGGCTGGCGATGGCCGTGGGGGCCTCGGCGCCGTTCCTGGCCGCGGCCGCCGCCGCACTGGTCCTGTGGCGGTTCGCCGTCCGCCGGAAGCGGAAGGCGGCGCCGCCGGCCGGCGGATGAGCGCGTCCCGGGGGCGCCGCCGCGCCCCCGGGTTACCCGGCGCCGTAGCGTGGGCCTTTTCGGACGGGCGCGGAGGTACGGGCATGGCGGCGGAACGACTGGTGGTCATCGGGGGCGACGCGGCGGGCATGTCCGCCGCGTCCCAGGCGCGCCGGCTCAGGGGTCCCGAGGAACTGGAGATCATCGCCTTCGAGCGCGGTCACTTCACCTCGTTCTCGGCCTGCGGCATCCCGTACTGGGTGGGCGGCGACGTGGCGGAGCGGGACGATCTGATCGCCCGTACGCCCGAGGAGCACCGGGCCCGGGGCATCGATCTGCGGATGCGCACCGAGGTGACGGAGATCGACGTCGCGGGCCGGCGGGTGCGCGCCCGGGACCGGGACTCGGGCGAGACGTACTGGACGGGCTTCGACAAGCTGGTGATCGCCACGGGCGCCCGCCCGGTCCGCCCGGAGCTGCCGGGGACGGACGCGCCCGGGGTGCACGGGGTGCAGACCCTGGACGACGGGCAGGCCCTGCTGGACTCGCTGGACCGCACGGAGGGGAGGCGGCGGGCCGTCGTCGTCGGCGCCGGGTACATCGGCGTCGAGATGGCCGAGGCGATGCTGAACCGGGGCTTCGAGGTGACGGTCCTCAACCGGGGCGAGCAGCCGATGGCGACGCTCGACCCGGACATGGGGCGGCTGGTCGGCGAGGCGATGGCCGGGCTGGGCATCACGACGGTGAACGGGGCGGCGGTCACGGCGATCCGCACCGGGGCGGACGGCCGGGTGAGCTCCGTGGAGACGGCGAACGGCTCGTATCCGGCGGACGTGGTGGTGCTCGGCATCGGGGTCGCGCCGGAGACGGAGCTGGCCCGCGCGGCGGGTCTGCCGGTGGGGCCGCACGGCGGGCTGCTCACCGATCTGTCGATGCGGGTCGTGGGCCACCAGGACATCTGGGCGGGCGGTGACTGCGTGGAGGTCCTGGACCTGGTGGCGGGCCGCACCCGGCACATCGCGCTGGGCACGCACGCCAACAAGCACGGCCAGGTCATCGGGTCCAACGTGGGCGGCGGCTACGGCACGTTCCCCGGGGTGGTCGGCACCGCGGTGAGCAAGGTCTGCGATCTGGAGATCGCCCGGACGGGGCTGCGGGAGAAGGACGCCCGCGCGGTGGGGCTGCGGTTCGTCACGGCGACGGTCGAGTCGACGGGCCGGGCGGGCTACTACCCGGGGGCGCGGCCGATGACGGTGAAGATGATCGCGGAGTACCGCACGGGACGGCTGCTGGGGGTGCAGATCGTCGGCCGGGACGGGGCGGCGAAGCGGGTGGACGTGGCGGCGGTGGCGCTGACCGCCGGGATGACGGTCGACCAGATGACCGCCCTCGATCTGGGGTACGCGCCGCCGTTCTCACCGGTCTGGGACCCGGTCCTGGTGGCGGCGCGCAAGACGGTGGCCGCGGTGCGCAGGGCCGGCACGGTCTGAGCGGTGCCGGCCCCGGGCGCGGGTCAGCGGGCGCTGCTGCGGTGGACGTACTCGACGAGACGGGTCAGGGCGTCGGGGTCCATGGTCGGCATGACCCCGTGGCCCAGGTTGAAGATGTGGCCCTCCAGACCGGCCGCGGCGTCCAGCACCTCCTGCGCCTTGGCCTCCACGACGGAGGTGGGGGCGTAGAGCACGGCGGGGTCGAGGTTGCCCTGGAGCGCCTTGCCGGGGCCGACGCGGCGGGCGGCCTCGTCGAGCGGGACCCGCCAGTCGACCCCGACGACGTCCGCGCCGGCCTCGCCCATGAGGCCGAGCAGTTCGCCGGTGCCGACGCCGAAGTGGATGCGCGGGACGCCGTACGGGGCGACGGCGTCGAAGACCTTCGCGGAGGCGGACAGCACCGAGCGGCGGTAGTCGGCGGGGGCGAGCGCGCCGACCCAGGAGTCGAAGAGCTGCACGGCGCTCGCGCCGGCCTCGATCTGGACCTTGAGGAACGCTCCGGTGATCTCCGCGAGCCGGTCGAGGAGGTCGGCCCAGAGCTCCGGGTCGCCGTACATCATGGCCTTGGTGTGCTCGTGGTTGCGGGAGGGCCCGCCCTCCACGAGGTAGCTCGCGAGGGTGAACGGGGCGCCCGCGAAACCGATCAGCGGGGTGGCGCCCAGTTCGGCGGTGAGCATGCCGATGGCCTCGGTGACGTACGGGACGTCCTCGGGGCTGAGGTCGCGCAGCCGGGCGAGGTCGGCGCGGGTGCGGATCGGCTCGGCGATGACGGGGCCGACGCCGGGCTTGATGTCCAGGTCGACGCCGATGGCCTTGAGCGGGACGACGATGTCGCTGAAGTAGATCGCGGCGTCCACCTTGTGGCGGCGCACGGGCTGCAGGGTGATCTCGGCGATGAGGTCCGGGATCGTGCAGGAGTCCAGCATCGGGATGCCCTCGCGCACCTTGAGGTACTCGGGGAGCGAGCGCCCCGCCTGGCGCATGAACCAGACCGGCGTGTGCGGCACGGGTTCGCGGCGGCACGCCTTCAGGAACACCGAGTCGTGGGGGGCGGAGGTCGTCGTCTGCTGGCCCGAGGGGCGGTCAATGGCGCTCACGTACAGAATCTTCGCATGTACGCGCAATGAGCCCGCCGCCGCACGGGTGTCCTTCCGGACGCGGGGCTCCGGTTCCGCCTACTCTTCCCCGCATGGCTGCGGCTCAGGGACACTTCTCCGAACAATCCGACGGCGCCGGCGAGCAGAGCGGCGCGGAGGGTGGATCCGTCCCGCCCGCGTTCCGTGCGGCGGTGGACGCCCTGCGCACGGCGCGGCTCCGCCCCGAGCTGGAGGTGGAGCCGACGCGTCCGCCGAAACGGCTGGCGCCGTTCGCGTACGCGCTGGAGGCGGCGGTCGTCGACGGCGAGGACGACCTCGCGGACGGGCGGCTGGTGCTGCTGCACGATCCGGCCGGGCACGACGCCTGGCAGGGCGCCTTCCGGCTGGTGACGCTGGTGCGCGCGGAGCTGGAGCCGGAGATGGCCTCCGATCCGCTGCTGCCGGAGGTGTGCTGGTCCTGGCTGACCGGTGCGCTGGAGGCGCGCGGGCTGTCGTACGGCGAGGCCGGCGGCACGGTCACGCGGGCGGGCTCGCACTACTTCGGCGCGCTGGAGACCCGGCGCCCGGCGACGCAGATCGAGATCCGGGCGTCCTGGACGCCGCGCGAGGGCCGGGGCGGGGTGCCGGACACGGGGGCGCATCTGATGGCGTGGGGCGATCTGCTGTGCCAGATCGCCGGGCTGCCGCCGTCGGGTCCGGTGGACGCGGCCGTGGTGACGCTGCCGCAGCGGCGCGGCCCGCAGGCGCCGTAGCGGTCCGGATCGCCGGGTTCGCGATCCGCCGGCGGGGCCGTGTGTGCCGTCGGCGGACCGTGTGACGCTCTGTCACGTCACCCCGTCCCACCAGCGGTGTTCTTTTCGTACAATCGATCGCGCGTCCTATTTGCCCGAATTGTTACTCACCAAATCGTGATCTTCCCCTAAAGGAGCAGGGGTCCCCTGCCGAAGGAGTCAATGACCCTTCAAGCACGGTTCGCCCCGGCTTCATCCCCGAGCCGGCCGTCCCGCCACTCCCCCAGGAGGCCTGGTGTCCGTTCTCCTAGAGCAGCCCGCAAGCCTGGTCGCCTACCGCCCGAACAAGCCGACGGCCATGGTCGTCGTGGCCGACCCGCGCGTCCGTTCCACCGTCACCCGCCATCTGTGGGCCCTCGGAGTACGTGACGTCATCGAGGCGTCGTCCATCGCGGAGGCCCGTCCCCGCGTCGGCAACCCGCGCGACATCTGCGTTGCCGACGTCCATCTGCCCGACGGTTCCGGGCTGACCCTGCTGTCCGAAACCCGAGCCGCCGGCTGGCCCAACGGCCTCGCCCTCTCGGCCGCCGACGACATCGGCGCCGTGCGCAACGCCCTCGCGGGCGGTGTCAAGGGCTATGTCGTCACCGGCACCCGTACCAACATCGGCCACCCCGCCCGCCCCGGTGTCGCCCCCATCGGCGCCACCGCCGCCCGTATGCACCGCCGGCCCCCCGGCACCCCGAGCCACCCGGGCGGCTACCGGGAACTCTCCGGCCGCGAGGTGGAGGTCCTGCGCCTCGTCGCCGAGGGCCAGTCCAACAAGGCCATCGGTGTCTCCATGGGGCTCTCCGCCCTGACCGTCAAGAGCCACCTCGCCCGCATCGCCCGCAAGCTCGGCACCGGCGACCGGGCCGGCATGGTCGCCGTCGCCCTGCGCACGGGCATCATCCACTGACCCCGGCCCCCGGGCCACGAGTCCATCCGCCCCGACGACACCGCACCCCCGCCAGCCCGCGGCCATGCGGATCCGGCCGGAATACATGCATCGGCGCCCGTCAACGGATCATTCCGTCGACGGGCGCCGCACATCCCCGGATACCCTTGACACGTGACCGACGCCCAAGAGACCGCAGCAGACAGTTCACTGCGAACCACCGGGGGCGCCCCCCCGGACGACGTCGCCCCGGCGCCGATCCCCTTGCTCGAACCTCGCGAGGGCATTCCGCCGGTGGTGGCCACCGACGACGCCCTGGCCGGGGTGATCGCGGCCTTCGCCGCGGGCTCCGGCCCGGTGGCCGTGGACGCCGAGCGCGCCTCGGGCTACCGCTACGGTCAGCGCGCCTACCTGGTGCAACTGCGCCGCGACGGGGCGGGCAGCGCCCTGGTCGACCCCGTCGGCTGCCCCGACCTGTCCGGGCTCGGCGAGGCCCTGCACGGCACCGAATGGATCCTGCACGCGGCCACCCAGGACCTGCCCTGTCTGCGCGAGATAGGGATGACCCCGACCGGCCTCTTCGACACCGAGCTGGCCGGACGGCTCGCCGGGTTCCCCCGGGTCGGCCTCGGCGCCATGGTCGAGAGCGTCCTCGGCTACTCCCTGGAGAAGGGCCATTCGGCGGTCGACTGGTCGACCCGTCCGCTGCCCGACCCCTGGCTGCGCTACGCGGCACTCGACGTCGAACTGCTCATCGATCTGCGCAACGCGCTGGAGGAGGAGCTCGACCGCCAGGGCAAGCTGGAATGGGCGCGGGAGGAGTTCGCGGCCATCGCCTCCGCGCCGCCCGCTCCCCCGCGCCAGGACCCGTGGCGCCGCACCTCCGGGATGCACAAGGTCCGCCGCCGCCGGCAGATGGCCGTGGTCCGCGAGCTGTGGAACCTGCGCGACCAGGTCGCCCGGCGCCGCGACATCTCGCCCGGCAAGGTCCTCGGCGACGCCGCGATCGTGGAGGCCGCG
Organism: Streptomyces sp. NPDC001515; assembly: GCF_053597115.1. NCBI lineage: Bacteria > Bacillati > Actinomycetota > Actinomycetes > Kitasatosporales > Streptomycetaceae > Streptomyces > Streptomyces sp. NPDC001515. The sequence goes on along the minus strand of NZ_JBSFHN010000008.1, from coordinate 172,501 downwards.
CTCGCGCTGCCGTCCAGCACCCACGCCCTGACCGCGCTGCCCGGCTTCGGCCACCGCATGGGCCGGCGCCAGCTGGAGCAGTGGCAGGGCGCCGTGGACCGGGCCAAGGCGCTGCCGGACACGGAGCTTCCGCAGCCCGGCCAGTCACTGGCCGGTCCGCCGCCGCCCCGGGCCTGGGCGGAGAAGGACCCGGCGGCCGCCGCCCGGCTGTCGGCCGCCCGCGCCGCCGTCTCCGAGCTGGCCGAGCGGCTGCACATGCCGCAGGAGAACCTGATCACTCCGGACACCGTGCGCCGGGTGTGCTGGGAGCCGCCGAAGCGACTGACGCCCGAGACCGTCGAGGACGCGCTCGCCGGACACGGCGCGCGGCACTGGCAGATCGAACAGGTGGCCCCGCTCCTGGTCCGCGCGCTCGCTGCGGAGGGCTGAGCGCGCCCGGGCGGATGCGCCGTCAGGGTCGTATTCACGCCAGGTTCGCGTGGTGTCCGCCCAGCGGACGCACCGGGCCCGGACCGTTCTCTCCCCGAGGCGGTCCGGGCCCTTTCGCGCATCCGGCCGGACGGCGCACGGCCCGTTTCCCGTGTGTGACCTTCGCCGCTCCCGGCGCAGGGACTGGGCAGTCTGGTTACCCGCTAGTAGCATGTGAGGGCGGCGCGCCTTCGGGCGTGCCTCGCAGCAGTGCCATCCCGCACCCTGGAGGAGAGCCATCGTGCCTCGTACCATCCGGGACGTCGTCTTCGTCGACGGCGTCCGCACCCCGTTCGGCAAGGCGGGCCCGAAGGGCATCTACCACGAGACCCGAGCCGACGATCTCGTCGTGAAGGCCATCCGGGAGCTGCTGCGACGCAACCCGGACCTGGACCCCAAGAAGATCGACGAGGTCGCCATCGCCGCGACCACCCAGATCGGTGACCAGGGCCTCACCCTCGGCCGCACCGCCGGGATCCTCGCCGGACTGCCGCAGTCGGTCCCGGGCTACTCCATCGACCGCATGTGCGCGGGCGCGCTGACCGCCGTGACCTCGACGGCCGGCTCCATCGCCTTCGGCGCGTACGACGTCGTCGTCGCCGGCGGTGTCGAGCACATGGGCCGCCACCCGATGGGCGAGGGCGTGGACCCGAACCCGCGCTTCGTGTCGGAGAAGCTGGTCGACGAGTCCGCGCTGTTCATGGGCATGACCGCGGAGAACCTCCACGACCGCTACCCCACGATCACCAAGGAGCGGGCGGACGCCTACGCGGTGCGCTCGCAGGAGAAGGCCGCCAAGGCGTACGCCAACGGCACGATCCAGCAGGACCTGGTGCCGGTCTCCGTGCGCCGCACCAACGCGGAGGCCGGTGAGACGGGCTGGGGCCTGGTCACCGCCGACGAGCCGATGCGTCCGGGCACCACGATGGAGTCCCTGGCGAACCTGAAGACCCCCTTCCGCGCCCACGGCCGCGTTACGGCCGGCAACGCGGCGGGGCTCAACGACGGGGCCACCGCCTCCCTGCTCGCCGCCGAGGACGTCGCCCGCGAGCTGGGCCTCCCGGTCAAGATGCGCCTGGTCTCCTACGCCTTCGCCGGCGTGGAGCCGGAGGTCATGGGCTACGGCCCGATCCCGGCCACCGAGAAGGCCCTCGCCAAGGCCGGCCTGTCCATCTCGGACATCGGCCTCTTCGAGATCAACGAGGCCTTCGCCGTGCAGGTGCTGGCCTTCCTGGAGCACTACGGCATCGCCGACGACGACGCCCGTGTCAACCAGTACGGCGGCGCGATCGCCTACGGTCACCCGCTGGCCTCCTCCGGCGTCCGGCTGATGACCCAGCTGGCCCGCCAGTTCGAGGAGCAGCCGCAGGTCCGCTACGGCCTGACGACGATGTGCGTCGGCTTCGGCATGGGCGCCACCGTCATCTGGGAGAACCCGCACTTCGAGAACGCCGGAGGCGACAAGTGAGCACCACCGCCGAGCTGCTGAAGGGGGCGGCCGAGCTGTTCCCCGGCGAGGTCGTCACCCAGGCGCACGTACGCCACCTGGACCTCCCGGCCGGTGCGGGCCGCTTCGCCCTCATCACGCTGGACAACGGCCTGGACCACACCAAGCCGACCACCTTCGGACCGCAGTCGCTGGCGAATCTGAACGCCGCGATCGACCAGGTCGAGAAGGAGGCCGCCGAGGGCGCGATCACCGGCGTCGGCATCACCGGCAAGCCGTTCATCTTCGCGGTCGGCGCCGACCTCAAGGGCGTCGAGCTGCTGAAGGAGCACAAGGACGCGCTGGCCATCGGCAAGGGCGGCCACGACGTCTTCCGCCGGCTGTCCGGCCTGGCCGTGCCGACCTTCGCGTACTACAACGGCGCGGCCATGGGCGGCGGCGTCGAGGTCGGTCTGCACTGCTCGTACCGCACCGTCTCCAAGGCGCTGCCGGCGTTCTCGCTGCCCGAGGTCTTCCTCGGTCTGGTCCCCGGCTGGGGCGGCTGCGCCCTGCTGCCGAACCTGATCGGCGCCGACCGCGCGGTCTCGGTGATCATCGAGAACTCGCTGAACCAGAACCGCCAGCTCAAGGGCAAGCAGGTCTACGAGCTGGGCATCGCCGACGCCCTGTTCGAGGGCGCGGACTTCCTGGAGCGGTCCCTGGTCTGGACCGCCGACGTGCTCAACGGCACCGTCACGGTGGAGCGTCCCGAGGTCGACCGCGGGGATGCCTGGGACCAGGCCGTCGCCCGGGGCCGGGCCATCGCGGACGCCAAGGTGCACGGCGCCGCCCCGGCCGCGTACCGCGCGCTGGAGATCATCGCCGCGGCCAAGGACGGCGACCTGTCCGCCGGCTTCGACCGCGAGGACCAGGCCCTGGCGGACCTGATCATGGGCGGCGAGCTGCGCTCGGGGATCTACTCCTTCAACCTGGTCCAGAAGCGCGCCAAGCGCCCGGCCGGCGCCCCGGACAAGAACCTGGCGCGCCCGGTCACCAAGGTCGGCGTGGTGGGCGCGGGCCTGATGGCCAGCCAGCTCGCCCTGCTGTTCCTGCGCCGCCTGGAGGTGCCGGTCGTCCTGACCGACATCGACCAGGAGCGCGTCGACAAGGGCGTGGGCTACGTCCACGCCGAGATCGAGAAGCTGCTCGGCAAGGGCCGCATCAACCAGGACAAGGCCAACCGCCTGAAGGCCCTGGTCTCCGGTGTGCTGGACAAGGCGGAGGGCTTCTCCGACGCCGACTTCATCATCGAGGCCGTCTTCGAGGAGATCGGCGTCAAGCAGCAGGTGTTCGCCGAGGTCGAGGCCGTCGCCCCGGCGCACGCGATCCTCGCCACCAACACCTCCTCCCTCTCGGTCACCGAGATGGCGTCCAAGCTCCAGCACCCCGAGCGGGTCGTCGGCTTCCACTTCTTCAACCCCGTCGCGATCCTCCCCCTCCTGGAGATCGTCCGCGGCGAGCAGACCGACGACGCCTCGCTGGCCACCGCCTTCGGTGTCGCCCGCAAGCTCAAGAAGACCGCCGTCCTGGTCAAGGACGCCCCGGCGTTCGTCGTCAACCGCATCCTCACCCGCTTCATGGGCGAGATCCAGAACGTCATCGACGAGGGCACCCCCGTCGAGGTCGCCGAGAGGGCCATCGACCCCCTCGGCCTCCCGATGTCCCCCCTGATCCTCCTGGAGCTGGTCGGCCCGGCCATCGGCCTGCACGTCTCCGAGACCCTGCACCGGGCCTTCCCGGACCGCTTCACCGTCTCCGAGAACCTGGCCGCCGTCGTCAAGGCCGGCAAGCGCGGCTTCTACGTCTACGACTCCGGCAAGCCGGAGCTGGACCCCGAGGTCGCCGCCCTCCTCAAGCAGGGCGATTCCGTCCTCACCGAGGAGCAGGTCCGCGACCGGGTCCTGGACGCCGTCGCCCAGGAGATCGGCCTGATGCTCGACGAGGGCGTCGTCGCCGAGCCCCAGGACATCGACCTCTGCCTCATCACCGGCGCCGGCTGGCCCTTCCACCTGGGCGGCATCACGCCGTACCTGGACCGCGAGGGCGTCTCCGAGCGGGTGAACGGCAAGAAGTTCCTGGAGCGGGGCGTGGCGAGCGTTCCGGCGTAACGCCGCCTTTGGCACCACGACGAGGGCCGTACGGGATCTTCCCGTACGGCCCTCGTCGTGGTCGAGACAGGTCCTAGTGGACGGCGTCCTCCTGGACGAATTCCTTCAGCCAGGCGCGGAAGTCCGGGCCGAGGTCGTCCCGTTCGCAGGCGAGGCGGACGACGGCGCGGAGGTAGTCGCCGCGGTCGCCGGTGTCGTAGCGGCGGCCGTCGAAGACGACGGCGTGGACGGGGCCGCCGAGGGTCGGGTCGAGGGCGAGCCGGCGCAGGGCGTCGGTGAGCTGGATCTCGCCGCCGCGGCCGGGCGGGGTGTCGCGGAGGACGGCGAAGATCCGCGGGTCGAGGACGTAGCGGCCGATGACGGCGAAAGTGCTGGGCGCGGTGCCCGGTTCGGGCTTCTCGACGAGGTCGGTGACGGCCAGGACGTCGTCGTCCTCGCCGGCCGGCGGGGTCACGGCGGCGCAGCCGTACAGGTGGGTGCGGTCGTCGGGGACCTCCATGAGGGCGACGACGCTGCCGCCGTGCCGTTCCTGGATCTCCAGCATCCGGGCGAGCAGCGGGTCGCGCTCGTCGATGAGGTCGTCGCCGAGGAGCACGGCGAACGGGGCGTCGCCGACGTGCGGTTCGGCGCACAGGACGGCGTGGCCCAGACCGAGCGGGTCTCCCTGGCGTACGTAGTGGACGTCGGCCAGGTCGCTCGATTCGCGGACCTGGCCGAGCCGGCCGAGGTCGCCCTTCAGCTCCAGCAGGTGCTCCAGCTCGTAGGCGCGGTCGAAGTGGTCCTCCAGGGCCCGCTTGTTGCGTCCGGTGACCATGAGGACGTCGTCGAGTCCGCTGCGCACGGCCTCCGCGACCACGTACTCGATGGCGGGCCGGTCCACGACGGGGAGCATTTCCTTGGGCGTCGCCTTGGTCGCGGGGAGGAAGCGGGTGCCGAGGCCCGCGGCCGGGATGACGGCCTTGCGGGCGCGGCGGTGGTGCGTGGGCATGAACGCGTGTACTCCGGAGGCGTCGGGATCAGGACTTGTCGGGGCTGACGGTGAAGGAGAGTTCGTTGCCCGGGGTGTAGAAGGGCCGTCCGCGCGAGGGCCCCTGGGTCGGGTGGTGCCAGCGCTGGGTGGGGTAGACGTCGATCCGCTTGCGTTCCAGGAGGTCGTCGAAGAAGCGTGCCAGCCGGATGCGCGGCAGGCCCGGTTCGCGTTCCAGGCACAGGTCCCAGTCGTCGTGGCCGCCCGAGGAGGCGGCGACCACGCCGGCGAACGGCAGATGCGCCTCGAAGGAGCGCTCGTATCCCACGGAGACCTGGCCGGAGACGGTGCTCGCGGCGCTCCCCTTGCGCGGTACGGCCGTCAGCCGCAGCCCGTTCGTGTCGGCGCCGGGCGGCAGGATCAGGGTGCCGCGCACGAGCCAGCCGTCGGGTCCGACGACGACGGACCCCACTTCGGCGTGTTCGGCGCGGTGCCGGACGAAGACCGAGAGGTGGCCGTCGGCGGTGCGGTAGGGGAAGGGCCAGTACGCGGGGCCCTCCGGCGGGATGCGGCGGACCAGCAGGCCGCCGGTGTGGACGTTCTCCACCGCGAGCGGCCGGCGCCCGCCGTCCGGCAGCTCCAGATCGATGTCGTACCGGCCCTCGGCGAGGAACGCCGGTTCCGCCGGGACCGCGTACACCGCCCGCAGCGTCCCCGTCGTCTCGTCCACCTGCGTGCCGAGCGCCGTCAGCCGGGCCAGCGGGCTGTCGGCCTTGCGCGGGGTGACGCACAGCGCGGGGGTCTCGGTGCCGGGGTGCAGCACGGCGGCGACCTCGATGGCCCCGTCGCCGCGCACCAGCACCGTGGCCGGGATGCCGGAGGGGACGGCGGCCGGGGCGGTGGCGGTCCGCTCCTTCGGGACCGAGGCCGCGACGTCGCGCAGGAACGTGTCGTAGCGGAAGGCGATGCGCTCCGCGCTGAAGAGCGGGGCCGTCGCGTAGGCGCCCTGGGACAGCTTCTCCCGCTCGGCGGGCTGCTCGATGAGGTAGCGCATCGCCCGGGCCATGGCGTCCTCGTCGCCGAGGGGGACCAGGATGCCGTTGTGGCCGGGCACGACGATCTCCCCGGGCCCGAAGGGCGCGTCGGCCGCGAGCACCGGAAGCCCGTGGTGCATGGCCTCCACCAGCGTCAGGCCGAAGGACTCGCGCCGGGCGGCGCTCACGGCGAACGCGGCCTTGTCCCACTCGGCGGTGAGGTCGGGCAGCGCCCCCATCAGGCGGACGGCGTCGCTCAGTCCGTGCGCGTGCACGAGGTCCTGGAGGTTCGCCTGCTCGGGCCCCCGGCCGTAGATGCGCAGCCGCCACTGCGGGTGGTGGGGGGCGACCTGGGCGAAGGCGTTGATCAGGGTGTCGAAGCCCTTGAGCGGTACGAGCCGTCCGGCGGCAGCGATCAGGGGCAGGCCGCGCACGGGGGTGTGCCGGACCGGCGGCGGCACGATGTTCCCGATGGCGGCGAGCGGGGGCGCCTGTGCGCCCAGCTGTCGCTGGTAGTTGTTCATGTCGGCCTGGGTGAGGCAGACGACGCCGTCCATCTCGCGGTACAGCTCCAGCGTGCGCTCGCGCAGTTCCTGCGAGGGCACCATCGAGCTCTCGTGGTCGATGACCACGCGCCCGTAGCCGTGCCGCCCGTGGGCGAGGAAGTACGCGGCGAATCCCGGCCGGGCGGCGATGACCACATCGGCGCCGGTGGTGCCGAGGTGGCCGAGGATCAGATCGTCGACCTCCTGGGTGTACTGCTTGGCCCAGCCGTCCTCCTTCGGCATGATCCGGGACGGCCTGCCGCCCGTGTCCTTCGCCGCGCCCTCGCGCCGGTCGACCAGGTAGCGCAGCGCCACCGCGGCGGACGGCGCGAAGGAGGGCCGGTCCGCCGTGCGGAAGACCGAGACGATCTCGACCTCGTGGTGGACCGCGAGCGCGGAGGCCAGACTGCTGGTCGCCCGGGGTACCCCGCCGAAGTTGTCGATGCTGTGGAGCAGGAAGGAGATCCGCACAACTGTCCTCTGGGATGCTCGGGGTTCTGGGAACCGCTGTCAGTGATGCTCGGTCACCACGAGCGAGAGTTCGTTGTCCGCGGTGAAGTAGGGGCGCAGTCCGACGACGGCGCGGCCGACGTCGGGGCCGAACAGGTCGACGGGTTCCTCCCGCACGAGCTCCGGGAAGCGCTGCACGTCGCGCCGGACCACCTGGTCGTCCGCGATGCGCCCGACCCGGACGGGCGCCCCGCCGCTGCCGTCCGTGAGCAGGACGTCCCAGTTCTCGCGGAGCAGCAGCCGGGCCCGCATGGCCGCGTCCATGCGCAGCTCCGCGCCGAACCAGCCGCCGTCGAAGCGGACCCGTCCGGCGGCCAGCGTGCAGGCGGGCTCCTGGCGCCGGCGCAGGAGCAGCAGCGGTTCCTCGCCGATCCGCCACTGCCCCTGGAGCCAGCCGGTGAGCCACAGGCTCGTGTCGCCGTACTCGACGGTGACCAGTTCGGCGTGGCTCGGCCGGGACCAGACGCGCAGACGCAGATAGCCGCCCTCGGTCGCGTACGGCAGGACCCAGTGGAAGTGCTCCAGCTCGCCGAGGTGTCCGACGTCGCGGGCACCGCCGAGGGTGCACCGCCCGTAGCGCAGCCGGCGCTCCCGGCCCTTGCCGTCCACGGCGTAGATGTCGGCGCGGCCCTCACCGAGCCCGGCCAGCGCGCGGACGTCGAGGCGGGCCCGGGTGCCCCCGCCCTCGACCGGGACGTCGACGACCTCCTGGCGGCCCTTGCCCTGCTCCTTGACGCGGACGGTGCGCACCGAGGACACGCCGCGCAGGGTCAGCTCCCACAGTCCGTTCGGGAGGATCCGGCAGTCGGCGGTGGGGCGGGGGCGTTCCTCGGCGGGGGCTCCGCCGGCCGCCCGCCGGCGCTGGCCCCACCGGCCGCGCACCCCGGCCCTGACCGCAGTGAACAGATCGTCGTAGGCGTCCCCGACCTGCTCCGTGGAGGCGGAGCGGGCGAGGTGGAGGGCGTGTCCCCGGTGCACGGCGCGCAGCTGCTCGTCGGCCATGTAGCGCTCCAAGGCGCGGGTCGTGGCGTCGACGTCCCCGGCCGGGACGAGCAGGCCGCCGCCCTGGCCGTCCCCGAGGACCTCGACGGGGCCGTGGGGCACGTCCGTGGCGACGACGGGGGTGGCCTGGGCGAGTGCCTCCAGCGCGGGGCGCGCGCTGTCCTGGCGCTCGGCGGTCACCAGGGCGATGTCGGCGTCGTAGAAGTCCTCCTCGCCTGCCTCCCGGTCGAAGAGCAGGACCCGGTCGTGGAGTCCCAGCGCGGTGACCAGTTCCCGTGTCTCGCGGCGCAGCGGTCCGGTGCCGAAGACCCTCAGCTGCCAGCCGGGCTGGGTCTCGTGGGTGCGGGCGAAGGCGTGGAGCGCCAGGTCCACCCTGCGGTGCGAGACCAGCCGCCCCGCGCTGACGACCACGCCCGTCGTCGTCTTCTCGGGGCTCTCGGCGAGCAGGACGGGCTCGGGGATGTGGCGCACCTCGACGCCGGCCGCGGCGAGTTCCTTGTACGCGGGGGCCGCTGCGTCGCTCCGGGTGAGCGGGACGACCGCGTCCAGTTCGCGGTAGAGCTCGGTCCAGCGGTCGCGCACCGATTCCGGGAACCGTTCGACCGGGACGGGCTGGCGGGCGATGCGCCGGGCGTGCGGGGTGCGGCACTGGGCCAGGGCGGCGCCGAGCGCGGAGCTGAGCGCGATGACCACCTCGGCGCCGCTGTCCGCGAGGTGTTTGCGGATCCGGCCGTCGTCGGCCCGGTTGTAGCGCCGGAACTCGGGGTCGCCGGCGATGACCAGCTCGGAGGTGTCGTCGTCGTCCCGGTCGCCGGGCGCGACCCCGGGGGCGAGGGCGACGACGTCGATGTGCTCGGGGAGCCGGAGCGCCGGGTGGGCGGCCTGGGCACCGCGCACGGCGACGACGGTGACCCGGTGGCCGGTGGCGAGGGTCTGGGCGAGACGGGCGGCCGCCCGCGCGCCGGCGGAGTCGGTGGCCATGGTGTGGGCCAGGATCTCGATGTTCATGGGCTCAGGCCGCCGTCTTCTCGTACGGGCTCGGCACCGGGTAGAAGGCTTCCAGGAACCGGTGGAGCAGTTCGCTCTGGTGCTCGATCTCGGCGGGGTCGCTGGCCGAGTCGTTGAGGCAGAAGGTGTCCCGGTCCCGGCGCAGCAGCAGGAGTTCCAGCTTGTGCTCCAGCTCGGGGTCGTCCAGCGCGAAGTAGCCGTACCGCAGGTCGCCGGGGAGGCTGCAGCCCGAGTAGTAGCCGTAGTAGTGGTGCAGCGAGGAGGCGATGGACAGGTCGGTGATGCTGCGCACGGGGCTGGCGGAGGTGCCCCGGTGCTCCTCGGGGAAGTCGCGTTCGATCGCGGCGAGGACGTCCCGGTTGAGGGCGTACGGCACGTGCTTCATCTTCTGGACGAGGGTGCGGCCGAACCGCTGCTGGATGAGCCGGCGGTTGTTCTTGGCGGCGACCGAGGTGGGCACCTCGTCCGGCTCCGGCGGGCCGTAGGGGACCTGGGCCGGGGAGGGGAAGAACTTGGAGATGCCGTTCGGGTGGAAGAAGGCCGAGGGCGTGAGGGTGCGGCCGATGAACATGTCGTCGTTGAAGTAGACGAAGTGGCGGGAGAGTCCGGGGATGTGGTGGAGCCGGGACTCGATCGCGTGGCTGTTGAAGGTGGGCAGGTGGGAGGGGTCGTCGAAGATCTCCCGGTGGTCCACCACGCGGGCCCGGCCGTCGCCCGGGGCCCACCAGTGCGGGGTCTGCTGGTCGGTGACGATGTAGATGTTGCGCACCCACGGCATGAACATCCGCACCGAGCGCAGGCTGTACTTCAGCTCGTCCCGGGAGACGTAGCGGGCCAGGCTGGCCGCCTCCGCGTGGAAGACCTCGCCGCGGCTCTCGGCGCGGCGGCGCTGCCACTCCGGGTCGTCGCCGTCCACCCAGGTGTAGACGACGTCGATCGGGAAGGGGTGCTCGTCGGGGAAGAGGATGTCCAGTTCGGGCCGGGTGCGCGTGGGGCGCAGCCGGGGCGCCTCGGCGCCGTGGGCCCGGCCGACGAGCCGGGTCATCTGCTCCCCGGGGACGACGAGCTGCGGATGGTCCAGGGTGACGTACTCGCTGGCCCGGTTGCGGCGGGGCGCGACGAGGCGGTCGACCCCCTGGCCGGGGACGCTCTCGGCGGGCTCCCAGAACTCGACGTCGCAGCCGGTGTCGGCGCCGTGGGTCAGGTGGCCCTCCTGGGTGGTGCGGAACCAGAAGGCGCGTACGACGTTCAGGCCGCTCGCCCGCTCCCAGGTCTTCTCCGCGCCGCCCTCCCACGCCCCGTCCCCGGGGGCCATTCCGGCCTTGGGCCGGGCGAGGTAGCCCTTGCTGCCCGACAGCAGGGCGCGCAGTGCCGCCAGGGCCTGCGGGCGCAGCCGCGCGTCGACGCCGACGGCGGACGCGGTGTCGTCCATGCCCGGTACGGCGAACCAGTCGATCCGCGCGGCTTCGAGGGCGCGGCGGACCTCCAGGTTGTTCAGCTCGCGCGCGGACAGCGGGGTGAGCCGGTCGTGCACGAGCGCGACACGCTTGTGCATGTCCACGATGACCTGCCGCTCGGTGCGGCCCCTGCGCAGCTGTGCGGGCTCCGGGCGGGGGCCGGTGCCCGCGGGGGTCCCGCCGGCCGCTTCTCGACCGGAGATGTCAAACACGCGGTTCACTTTCGTTGCGAGGGATGGATGGCGCGAAAAGAGGAAACGTTTCCTCAGTGGCTGATGCCGGCCTGCGAGGAACGAATCGGCAGACTCGCGTTGCGGTACTCGTCCGAGTCCACGCGTTCGAAGCGGCTGGGCACCGGGAAGTACGCGTCGAGGAAGTCCCGGACCATGCGCTCCTGCGCCTCGGGGTCGGGGTGTTCGACGGTGTCGTTGAGACAGAAGGTGTCGAAGTTCCGGTGCGCGAGCAGGCTGTTCAGCCGGCGCCGGGCCTGGTCGGCGGCGAGGTCGATGTACTGGTAGCGCACATTGCCGGTGGTCGCGCGGCCGGTGTGGAAGCCGTAGTAGTGGTGCAGGGACGAGGCGATCGGCACGTCCTCGGGCGAGCGGAAGCGGGAGAACTGCGTACGGCGGTGCTCCTCGGCGTACACCAGTTCAATGTCGGCGAGCACGCTGCGCCGCAGCGCGTGCGGGGTGTGCTTCATCTTCTGCGCGATACGGGTGCCGAAGGACCGCTCGATCAGGGACCGGCTGTTCTTGCCCGCGGCGTTGACGGGCAGGTCGTCCGGGCCCGAGGGGCCGGTGGGCACCAGCGCCTTGGACTGGAAGAACTTGCTCAGCCCGTTGGCGTGGAAGAAGTGTCCCGGCGTGAGCGGACGACCGAAGAACACGTCGTCGTTCAGGTACAGGAACTGCTCGGACAGGCCGTCGATGTGGTGGAGCTGGCTCTCGATGGCATGCGAGTTGAACGTGGGGAGCGCCTCGGGGTCGGAGAAGATCTCCCGGTGGTCCACGACCCGGAGACCGGGAACGTCCGTGTCGAGCCAAGCGGGCTGCTGCCCGGCCGTGACCAGGTAGATGTTGCGCACCCAGGGCGCGTACTGGTGCAGGGAGCGCAGCGAGTAGCGCAGCTCGTCGCGGCTGGTGAAGCGGGCGTCGTTCGCCGCCTGGGCGTGGAGACCGGGGGCCGGCGATCCGGCCCGCCCGGAGCGGGCGGCGTCCCGCTCGGCGGCCCACGCCGGATCCTTGTCGTCGACCCAGGTGTAGACGACGTCCACGGGGAAGAGGTGGTCGTCCGGGAGCGGCTGGGTGAACTCCGGCAGGGTGTGCGTCACCCCCGTGGTGTAGGCGCCGGGGACCAGGGCGAACAGCGCCTGCGGCGCCACGGGCCGCGCCGTGCCGGCCGGGACCAGGTCCACCACCCGGTTGGGGCGGGGCGCCTCGTACTGCCCGTTCCGCTCCGTCCAGAACTCCAGGTCGCACCCCTGCTCGGCGCCGAAGACGAGGTGCTGGGTGGGGTCGGTGACGTACCAGGCGACGCGCAGCACGTCGTGCTTGCGCAGGGAGCGCCAGGAGCGGTCCTCCTCGCCGGGGCGCATGTCCGCCTCCGTGCCGGTGGCCGTGCCGACGTAGCCGGGGGTCTGGTCGAAGGCGATCCGGAGCATCTCGGTCGCCGCCTCGCGCAGCGCCACGGGGACGGCCACCGTCGGGACGTCCTTCGTACCGCCCCGGACGCAGAAGTACTCGACTCCCCCGGCCTCCAGCGCGGCGACGAGGATGTGCAGATTGCGGGCGCGGGCGGCCCAGGCGGTCGCGCCCTCCACCAGCAGCGCGCGCATGTGCCGGCCCTTGACCCGCACCACGCGGCGGGAGGCGGCGGCGCTGTGACGGGCGGCGTTGCGGCGCCCGCCCATCGCCCAGACGACCGTAGCGGACCGGATGGCGTCGACGGAGGTGAACGAGGACTTCACGGCGGAACGCAGCGGGGCCGGAACCTTGCGGACGATGCCCTTGCGCGCCCCGGCCGGCATCACGGCCCGATACGCCGAAACCAGCGATCCCGCCTCCGGATTACCGGAACCGACCACGAGGCATCCACCGTCCACGCCACTGCGGTCCAACGCCCGCCGACGGGCGGTGTCGCCCCCGTCTGACGGACGGTACGAGACCGAAACCTGTCATCCCCTTCAAACCGTCCCCCGGGACGGCCGCCCCCGCGCATCGGCGAGCGAGTCACAGAACCTTCACATAAAGAGCCGGTCAACGTCCAGTCAAAAAAGGGGACATAAGGGGCAAATGCTCGTGACGAATCCCACGATGCCTCTGTACAACCTTTTACAACTTCACCGGAGCATCACATGAACGCGTGGTGAACCGGTGCCGTCGGAACCCTCCGGCACCGCCCGCTCACAGCCGCTGCCAGTGCGGCGAGAGCGTGAGACCCGGTCCCGGTTCCTGACGGGCCACGGCGACCGAACCGTCGCGGCCGCATATCGCCACGACGACACGGCCCCGGCCGTCCAGGGCGAGCGCGGGGTCGCCCGCACACGGAGCGGCGGTGTCCGACCACCAGACGCCGTCCTGCTCGGCCTCGGTGCCGCAGACCCCGATCAGCAGGGTGCCGCCCGCGCCGCGCTGCGCCAGAACCGTGCAGTCGTAGCCGTCCAGCGGGGCCCGCAGCGCCACGACGGCGCCGTCCCCGGGCTGTCCGCCCACCGGCACGGGCCAGGTGCCCGGCCGGTAGCAGACGACCCCCGCCCGGTTCACATCGGTCCAGTAGTACGTGAGCCGCTCCGGCGCCGTCTCCAGCGCCGTCACCGAACCCTCCAGCGCGTGGAACTGCACGGGCGGGGCGATCACCGGCGGGCCCTCCGGCTCGTTCTGCCGCCACTGCTGCACCCCGCGCTCCCCGGGCGCGAAGACCTCGACCAGCCCGCCCGAGGTCGTCGAGGCCACGAGGTCGGCGGAGAGCCCGGCGCCCTTGAGGTCCGTCCAGCCCGACCATTTGCCGCCCTTGCCCTCGCGGCGCATCTGGAGGCCCCCGCCCGCGTTGCGCACGAAAACGAAGACCACGCCCTGCGGGGTGACGACACCCGCGGGCCGGCCCACGAGCCGGCCCTTGCGCCGGTCCGCGTAGACGTTGCCGAGGGAGCGCCACTCGGTGACGGGGCGGCCGGTCTGGTACTGGATGGCGTGCACGAAGTCGACGCCCGGACCGTCGTCGCCACCGCCGCGTTCGCGGCGGCCGAGGAAGTGGACATAGGTGTCGGCGCCCTGGACGACAGTCAGGTCGGTCAGGCCCGCGATCTCGACGACGTCCGGACCCTGCCACGCGTCGCCGCCCGGGGCCCGCTGCGTCCAGCGCAGCAGCCCGCCGTCGGTGAGGGCGTAGACGGTCAGCCTGCCGTCCTTGCCCAGCGTCATCCAGCGTCCGCGCGGCGTACCGCGCACCTCGTGGCGCCCGGTCACCCGGCCCGGCGCAGGGGCACTGCCCGCGGAGCCCGATCCTCTTCTCCGCATGGCCCGCAACGCCCTCTCCGCTTCCCCGGTTCTTCGGTCCGCCCTCACTCGGGCGACGACATCATATGCTCAGCGCCCACCCGCCCCAGCAGGCAGGAGGCCGTCCGCCGGGGCCCGCGGGCGATCCACGGCCGCCGGGCGGGCGGGGGCCCGGACGGAGCGGATCCGGGCGGTCCCGCGGGGCACCCCCCGGACCAAAACACCCATTCGAACGATTCTCTGTTCTATAGTGCACGCTCAGCCCTGCACATACGGACCGGCCCCACCCCCCACCCGAGTCCCACGCACTCCACAGCCCTCCGAGGCCAAGAGATTTGAGGACTCCACCACGATGAGTCACGACCCCACGCCCCAGGACACCCCCGAAGGCCGTCCGGCGTCTCATGGCGGCGGACGGAAGCGCAAGGACGGCCGCCGCAAGCGCCGCCGGGGACTGAAGATCACCCTCGGCGTGCTGCTCGTCCTCGTCATCGCCGCCGGCGGCACCGTCTACTGGCTCTACAGCCAGCTGGACGGGAACATCAAGGGCGTCGACATCGACAAGGCGCTCGGTGAGGACCGGCCCGAGAAGCTGCCGACCAGCGGGCAGAACCTGCTGGTGCTGGGGTCGGACTCGCGCGCGGGCGCCGAGAACAAGGAGCTGGGCGGGGGCGGGGGCGTGAGCGGCGCGCGGTCGGACACCGCGCTGGTCGTGCACATCCCCGAGGGGCGGAGCAGGGCCGTCGCCATCTCGATCCCGCGTGACACGCTGGTCACCCGGCCCGAGTGCACCAAGGCCGACGGGACGAAGGTGCCCTCGGCGGAGCGGCGGATGTTCAACTCGGTGTATTCGCAGGTCGGGCCGGCCTGTGTGGTGAAGACGGTCGAGAAGATGTCGGGTGTGCGCATCGACCACTACCTGGAGATCAACTTCGCCGGGTTCAAGGGGCTCGTCGACGCGATCGGCGGGGTCACCGTCGACGTCCCGCAGGACATCCACGACACCTCGACCGGGCTCGACGTGAAGGCCGGTCCCCAGAAGCTCGACGGCACGGACTCCCTCAAGTACGTCCGGACCCGGCACGGCATCGGTGACGGAAGCGACCTCGGCCGCATCACGCTCCAGCAGCAGTTCCTGTTCGCGCTGCTCAGCGAGGTGAAGAAGCAGGACCTGCTGGGCAGCCCGACCAGCGCCTACAAGATCGCCAACTCGGCGACCAAGTCGCTGACCACCGACGAGGGCCTGTCCTCGCTCACGTCGCTGACGCGGTTCGCGCGGTCCATGAACGGGGTCGACCCCGAGACCATGGAGACGATCATGCTGCCCGTCGCGTACGACACGATCGACCGGAACCGCGTGGTGGCCGCGCAGCCGCAGGCCGACACGCTCTGGAAGGCGATCCGCGAGGACAGCGCCATCCCCGAGTCCGCCAAGAAGTCCCCCGCCACGGGCGGCTGACGGGCCGGCACCCGCACGACGACGAGCGGCCCCGCCGGCCCACCCGGCCCGCGGGGCCGCTCGTGTCGTCAGCGGCCCCGGCGCGCCCGGCTGTGTCCGCGCCCGTAGGCGAAGTAGACGACCACGCCGATGACCATCCAGATGCCGAACCGCAGCCAGGTCTCCGCCGGCAGGTTGAGCATCAGCCAGACCGAGGCGGCCACCGACAGCAGCGGGAGCACCGGGACCCAGGGGGTGCGGAAGGCGCGGTGCAGGTCGGGGCGGGTGCGCCGCAGGACGATGACCCCGAGGGCGACCACGACGAAGGCGAAGAGGGTGCCGATGTTCACCAGCGTCGCCAGTTCGTCGATGCTGGTGAAACCGGCCACGATCGCGATCACCACGCCCAGCAGGATGGTCGGGCGGTACGGGGTGCGGAAGCGGGGGTGCGTCTTGGAGAAGAAGCGCGGGAGCAGCCCGTCGCGGCTCATCGCGAAGAACACCCGGGTCTGGCCCAGCAGCAGGATCATGCAGACCGTGGTGAGGCCGACGGCGGCGCCGAAGCTGATGACGCCCGCGTAGAAGGGGTGGCCGACGGCCTTGAAGGCGTCGGCGAGCGGGGCGCTCACGGACAGTTCGGTGTAGTGCTCCATTCCGGTGACCACGAGGGAGACGGCCACGTAGAGCGCGGTGCAGATGAAGAGCGAGGCCATGATCCCGCGCGGCATGTCGCGCTGCGGGAGCCGGGTCTCCTCGGCGGCCGTGGCGACCACGTCGAAGCCGATGAAGGCGAAGAAGACGATGGAGGCGGCCGTGAAGATGCCCATGACGCCGAAGTTCGTCGGCGCGTAGCCGAAGATCAGCTGGACGAGCGGGGCGGTCAGCCCCGATCCGGCGGACTGCGGCTCGGCCTCCGGGATGAACGGGGAGTAGTTGTCGGTGTCGATGAAGAAGGACCCGGCGATGATCACGATCAGGACCACCGCGACCTTGATCGCCACCACCACCGTCGTGACGCGGGCGGAGAGCTTCATCCCGAGGACCAGGACGACGGTGAGGACGAGGACCAGCGCGGTGGCGAGGATGTCGAAGCCGAAACCATTCGCCACATCGGTTCCGGAGAGCACGTCCGGCAGGTGCCAGCCCGCGTTGTCCAGCAGCGAGCGGACGTAGCCGGACCAGCCGACGGCCACCACCGCCGTGCCCAGCGCGAACTCCAGGACGAGGTCCCAGCCGATGATCCAGGCGACCAGTTCGCCGAGGGAGGCGTACGAGAAGGTGTACGCGGATCCCGCCACCGGGACCGTGGAGGCGAACTCCGCGTAGCAGAGGGCGGCCAGTCCGCAGGCGACGCCCGCGACGACGAAGGCGAGGGCGGTGGCGGGGCCCGCCGTCTCCTTGGCCACCTTGCCGGTGAGCACGAAGATGCCGGTGCCGATGATGACGCCGACCCCGAAGACCGTGAGGTCCAGCGCCGACAGGGACTTCCTGAGGGCGTGCTCCGGCTCCTCGGTGTCACGGATGGACTGCTCGACCGTCTTGGTCCGGAACAGGCCGTTTCCGCCCGGGGGCAGGTCCTGCTGGGTGCTCACCGGCGTACCTCCACGCACTCGTCGTGCACGCCATGATTCGGACCCGGGGGCCGCCCTCCGCCGGGCGACGCCGGAGGCGGCGGGATTTCACGCGAAGGGGCCGACCGCATCACCCGTGCGGGTGAGCGGCCGGCCCCAGGAGCCGTACGGACGTACGGCCGTACGGATCAGTCGCGGACCTGCTCCACGACGGAGCTCTCGGTCCGGCCCGCGCCGAAGCGGCCGTCGAGCTTGGCGACCAGACCCGTGACCTGACGGGCGATGTCCGGCGCGGTCAGTCCGATCTCGGCCATGACCTCCTTGCGGGAGGCGTGGTCGAGGAAGACCGGCGGAATGCCGAAGTCGCGCAGCGGTACGTCGACGTCGGCGTCGCGCAGCGCCTGGGCGACGGCGGAGCCGACACCGCCGGCTCTGCTGTTGTCCTCGACGGTGACGACGACGCGGTGCTTCGCGGCGAGCGGGGCCATGGCCGCGTCCACCGGCTTGACCCAGCGCGGGTCCACGACGGTGGTCGAGATGCCCTGGGCGTCGAGCAGACCGGCGATCTCCAGGCACATCGGGGCGAGCGCGCCGATGGAGACCAGCAGCACGTCCGGCCGCGCGGCGCCGGACTCGCGCAGCACGTCCATCCCTCCGACCGTGCCCACGGCCTTGACCGAGGGGCCGACCGCGCCCTTGGAGAAGCGGACGACCGTCGGGGCGTCGTCGACCGCGACGGCCTCGCGCAGCTGGGCGCGGACCTGGTCGGCGTCGCGCGGGGCGGCGATCCGCAGTCCGGGGACGACCTGGAGGATCGACATGTCCCACATGCCGTTGTGGGAGGCGCCGTCCGTCCCGGTGATCCCGGCCCGGTCCAGGACGAAGGTCACTCCGCACTTGTGCAGGGCGACGTCCATGAGGACCTGGTCGAAGGCGCGGTTGAGGAAGGTGGCGTACACCGCGAAGACCGGGTGCAGACCGCCGGTGGCGAGCCCGGCGGCGGAGACCGCGCCGTGCTGCTCGGCGATGCCGACGTCGTAGATCCGGTCCGGGAACGCCTTCTCGAACGCGGTCAGACCGACCGGCTGGAGCATGGCCGCGGTGATCGCGACGACGTCCTCGCGCTCGTGGCCGAGCCGGACCATCTCCTCGCCGAAGACGGAGGTCCAGTCGAGACCGGCGGTGGCGACGGGCAGACCGGTGTCGGGGTGGATCTTGCCGACGGCGTGGAAGCGGTCGGCCTCGTCCTGGAGGGCCGGGGTGTAACCGCGCCCCTTCTCCGTGAGGCAGTGCACGATGACCGGGCCGCCGAAGCGCTTGGCACGCTGGAGCGCGGACTCCAGGGCCTCCAGGTCGTGGCCGTCGATCGGGCCCACGTACTTGAGCCCCAGGTCCTCGAACATGCCCTGCGGGGCGATGAAGTCCTTGAGGCCCTTCTTCGCGCCGTGCAGCGTCTCGTAGAGCGGCCTGCCGACGACGGGGGTGCGCTCCAGGAGGTCCTTGCCGCGGGCCAGGAAGCGTTCGTAGCCGTCGGTGGTGCGCAGGGTGGCGAGGTGGTTGGCCAGGCCGCCGATGGTGGGGGCGTAGGAGCGCTCGTTGTCGTTGACGACGATGACGAGCGGGCGGTCCTTGGCGGCGGCGATGTTGTTCAGCGCCTCCCAGGCCATGCCTCCGGTGAGCGCCCCGTCACCGATGACCGCGACGACGTGGTCGTCCTTGCCCAGCACCTCGTTGGCCTTGGCCAGGCCGTCGGCCCAGCCGAGGACGGTCGAGGCGTGCGAGTTCTCGATGACGTCGTGCTCGGACTCGGCGCGGGAGGGGTAGCCGGAGAGGCCGCCCTTGCTCTTGAGCTTCGAGAAGTCCTGGCGGCCGGTGAGCAGCTTGTGCACATAGCTCTGGTGGCCGGTGTCGAAGAGGACCTTGTCCTTCGGCGAGTCGAAGACCCGGTGCAGGGCGATGGTCAGCTCGACCACGCCGAGGTTGGGTCCGAGGTGGCCGCCGGTCTTGGAGACGGCGTCGACGAGGAAGGTCCGGATCTCTTCGGCGAGCTGCTCCAGCTGCTCGGGGGTGAGCCGGTCCAGGTCACGCGGTCCGCCGATGCGGGTCAGCAGATCCCATCCGTCGCCCACCACCGCCCGTGCCTGACGCGCTTCGCGCGGCTGTGTCACCGTGCCTCCTTGCGATTGTGCTGGTCGAGCCTTGCCGATCCGATGAGTCTAATGTTCCGCCCGCCCCGGCGGGCAGCGGGCGGGGGTGTGCTGGCCCACCCGTGCCGGAACGCGACCGTGCCCGGCCCCCGCGGCGGGGGCCGGGCACGGTCCTGGGGCGCCGCGTCAGGCGCGGCCCGCGGTCTTCTGGGTCCGGCGCGAGACCGAGTCGATGATCACGGCGATGAGCAGCACCGCTCCGGTGATCATGTACTGGATCGCGTTGGACGACAGGTTCATCTGGTTGAGGCCCTGGACGATCGACTGGATGACCAGGATGCCCAGGAGCGCGGACCAGACCTTGCCGCGTCCGCCGAACAGCGACGTACCGCCGATGACGGCCGCGGCGATGCACATCATGAGCTGGTTGCCGCCACCGAGCGAACGGTCGGCGCCGCCGGTCGCGGAGGCCAGGAAGAGACCGCCGACCGCGCCGAGCGTGCCGGAGATCATGAACACCGAGATCCGGATCCAGGACACGTTGATACCGGCGCGGCGCGCCGCCTCGACGCCGCCGCCGACCGCGAAGACCTGGCGGCCGTACGTGGTGCGGCGCAGCACGAAGTCACCGATGACCAGGATCGCGAGGAAGATCACCAGGGAGAGCGGGAGTCCCTGCTCCTGGTTGAACGCGTACGCGGCGAGCAGCGCGAGCACGGCGAGCAGCGCGGTGCGCAGGATGATCTCGCTCTGCGGGCGGTGCGGCAGCTCCGCGGCCTTGCGGCGGCGCGCGTCGCGCAGCTGCGCGAGGTAGAAGGCGGCGATCACGACCACGGCGAGGCCGTAGGCGGCGGCGATGTCGCTGAAGTAGTAGCTGGTCAGGTCACGGACGAAACTGCCGAGCGGGGTGGTGATGGTGGACTTGTCGCCCATCACCCACGTCTGCATGCCGGCCCAGCCCAGGAAGCCCGCCAGGGTCACGACGAACGCGGGCACGCCGATCTTGGCGAAGACGATGCCGTGGAAGGCGCCGATGACCGTGCCGGACAGGATGCCCAGCAGGATGGCAAGGCCGTCGGGCATGTCCGTGCCGAGCACGGCCCACACCGCGCCGGCCAGACCCGCGACGGAACCGACCGCGAGGTCGATCTCGCCGAGCAGCAGGACGAAGACGATGCCCACGGCCATGATGCCGGGGCCCGCCGCGTACAGCGTGATCTGGTCGAGGTTGTACGAGGTGAGGAAGTTGCCGGTCTCGGCCTGGAAGACGATCCCGATGATGATCAGGCCCACCACGACGGGCAGCGAGCCGATCTCGCCCGAGCGCACCTTGCGCTTGAACTCGGTCCAGTAGCCCTTGAAGCCCTGCTCCCGGACGAGCAGACGGGGGTCGACGACGCGCACCGCGCCTTCCGCCGCCGCGGGGGCCTCGGTGGGCTCCGCCTGGGCCGGGACCGTGGCCGGCGTCTCGTTGGTGTTGCTCACTTGGATGCCTCCGCGCTGCGGGACTTGCGGCGGGTCACGGCGTTGTCGGTGGCGCCCGTGATCGCGGCGATGATGTCTTCGTGGGTGGTCGTCGCCACCGGGAACGTGCCGTTGTTGTGGCCGAGCCGCAGCACGGCGACCTTGTCGGCGACGGCCTTCACATCGGCCATGTTGTGGCTGATGAGGATGACGCCGAGGTTCTGCTCGCGCAGCCGCTCCACCAGGTCGAGGACCTGGGCGGTCTGCTCGACGCCGAGGGCCGCGGTGGGCTCGTCCAGGATCACGATCTTGGGGTTGCCGACCAGGGCGCGGGCGATGGCCACGACCTGGCGCTGACCGCCGGAGAGCGCGGCCACGGGGATGCGGACGCTGGGAATGCGGATGGAGAGCGTGGAGAGCAGGTCCTGAGCCCGCTTCTCCATGGCGACCTCGTCGAGGACGCCGCCCTTCTTGATCTCGCGACCGAGGAAGAGGTTGGCGACGACGTCGAGGTTGTCGCAGAGCGCGAGGTCCTGGTAGACGGTGGCGACGCCGAGGTTCTGGGCGTCGTGCGGACGGCTGATGTCCACCTTCTCGCCCTCCCACTCGATGACGCCCTCATCGATGGGGTGCACACCGGCGATCGTCTTGACCAGCGTGGACTTTCCTGCACCGTTGTCGCCGACGAGGGCGACCACTTCTCCGGCGTGGACTTCGAGATCGACACCGGAGAGGACCTGGACCGCTCCGAATCGCTTGAAGACCCCACGCAACGCCAGCACGGGCGTCTGTGACACGTGAACCATCTCCTTCGCCGCCTGACCGGCGGGGATGTGCCGCCTGACCGGCGGAGACGCCGCGCCGGGTGGGGCGGCGTCGACGTACGGGACGTACTGGGGGGGGGGGAGAGTGTCCGGCACCCGGCCGGCAGCGGGGTGTGAACCGGGCCGGGGCCGGACAGTCATGGGCGGGCGGTCTCCGCCGTACGGCGCGGATCCCGCCCGTGCGCGCCGGGGCCCGCCGGCCCCGGCGCGGGGAGGGCTACTTGATGCCCAGCGCGGTGCACTTGGCGGCGATGTCCTTCACGCAGACCGCGGAGGCCTGGTAGATGCCGTCCTTGATCACGGTGGACTGGATGTTGTCCTTGTTCACCACGGTCGGCTCGAGGAGCGTGGAGGGGACGCCGTCCGTCTCGCCCGCGGCGCCGATGTCCTTGCCCTGGAGCAGGTTGACGGCGAACTGGGCGGCCGTCGGGGCGAGCTGCTTCGGCGACTTGTAGATCGTGAAGGTCTGCGTGCCGGCGATGATCCGCTGGATGCCGGGGAGTTCGGCGTCCTGGCCGCCGACCGGGATGTCCTTGATACCGGCGTTGTCCAGGGACGTGATGATGCCGCCGGCCATGCCGTCGTTGGCGGAGTAGACGGCGTTGATCTTGCCCTTGCCGACCGAGGAGATCGCGGCGGTCATCTTCTCGCCGGCGATCTTCGGGTCCCACTCGCCGGACGCCTCGTAGGCGATCTTGACCTTGCCGTCGAGGGACGCGTGGGCGCCCTTCTTGAACAGACCGGCGTTCGGGTCCTTCTCGTCGCCGTTGATCATGACGACGTTGGCGGTGGCCGCCTTGGAGCCGAGGGCGTCGATGATGGCCTGGCCCTGGAGCTTGCCGATCTTCTCGTTGTCGTGGCTGACGTAGGCGTCGGCACCGGCGATGGCGCGGTCGTACGCGACGACCTTGACGCCCTTCTTGTGCGCGTCCGCGACCCACGCGGCCGACTTCTCGGCGTCGACCGAGGAGATCGCGATGACCTTGATGCCGTCGGCTATCTGCTGCTCGAACTGCTGCTTCTGCTGACCGACGTCACCGGCCGCGTTGTTGTAGACGACCTCGCAGTCCGCGCAGTCCTTCTTGACCGCTTCGATGAACAGCGGCTTGTCGAGCGTCTCGTAGCGGGCGGTCTTGTTCTCCGGGAGCAGCAGGCCGATCTTGGTCTTGCTGCCCGAGTCCGCCGAGTCCTTCTTGTCGTCGCCGGCCTTGCCGCAGGCGGCGAGGGAGAGGGCCATCGAGACGGCGGCCGTGCCGATGACGATGCGTCGCGTCGTTGCGTTCATTGGGGGTGTGCCTCCCTGACGAGGCCGCAGCGTTGCGGCCGAGGTGGCTTGGAGTCAACTCGGCCGCAGGGACGACGTCAAGGAGTAAATCCTTAACGAGATGACAACGGTGCCATCCGTTATCTAAGTGAAGGCAGGGGTCGCCGCCGGCAGGGTGCTCTCCAAAAGGGTCGAATCCCCCATCTCGCTCAGGACGAGGGCCAGCGCGCCCAGCACCTCCGCGCGGCCTCCCAGGGCCCCGGGAAGCACCGAGAGCTGGCGGGCGGCGCTGGGGATGGCGTAGCGCGACACGGAGTCGCGGATGGGGCCCAGGACCAGCTCCCCGGCCTCCGCGAGCGAGCCCCCGAGCACCACCCGGCTCGGGTTCAGCAGATTGCAGAGGTTGGCCACCCCGCTGCCGATGTGCCGCCCGACGTCCCCGATCACCCGCCGGCAGCCCGGATCGCCCTCGCGGGCCAGCTGGACCACCCGTTCCATGGTGAGATCGGGCCCGTGACTGGGCTGGAGCAGCGGCAGCACGTAGCGCGCGGCCGTGAAGGTCTCCAGGCAGCCGCGGTTGCCGCAGCGGCAGACGGGCCCCGATTCGTCGAGGGTGATGTGGCCGATCTCGCCGGCCGTGCCGCCGGGCCCCCGGTAGATGTGCCCGTCGATCACCAGACCGGCGCCCACCCCGCTGGCGACCTTGATGTAGGCGAGGTCCTTGACCCCGCGGCCGCTCCCCCAGACCAGCTCGCCAAGGGCGCCGAGGTTGGCGTCGTTGTCCACGTAGACCGGCACGCCGAGGCGTCCGGCCAGTTCCTCGCCGGGGTTGATGCCCGTCCAGCCCGGCAGGATCGACGTGGAGCCCAGCGTGCCGGACTCGACGTCGATCGGGCCGGGAACACCGAGCCCCACCCCGATGACCTTGCCGGGACTGATGCCCGTGGTCTCGATCAGCCGGTTGACCAGCTGTTCCGCGCGGCCGAAGCCCTCGGCGGACGAGGCGTCCACGTCCAGCGGCTCGGACTCCTCGGCGAGCACCTGGTGGGCCAGGTTGCCGACCGCCACGCGCAGGTGCGTATGGCCGAAGTCGACGCCGATGACGATGCCCGCGTCCCCGCTGAGCGAGACGCTGCGGGCCCGCCGGCCGCCGGCCGAGGTGGGCGTCACCTCGACGGTGCCGCCGTCCTTCAGTTCGCGAACGATATTGGAGACCGTGGCCGCGGAGAGGCCCGTGCTCCTGGCGATCTCCGCCTGGGTGAGTGACCCCGCCATCCGTACGGCGCGCACGACCCGCTCAAGGTTGGCGCGATGCAGAGACGTCTGCGACCCCGGAGTCTCCATCGACTCTCTCACTCCTGCCGTATTCTCCAACATGTGAACTCTAAGCTCAGCGTTTTGGGGTACTCCCCGTCAAGACCTTGAGCAGTCCGAGGCGCCGATGAGCGCCGGACCCTCGTGCGGGGCCCGGAGCGAACCCTCCCGTACGCAGACGAACCGCCCGCCGGCATGGCTGCCGGCGGGCGGTTCGGTGAAGCGGAGGTGCGGAGGGGACGGGTGCGGTGCCTACTACTTCACGGCACCGGCGGTCCGGCTACTTCACCGCCCCCGCGGTCAGGCCGGCCACGACCTGGCGCTGGAAGACGATGTACGCGGCGAGGACCGGGAGCATCGCCATCACGAGACCGGCGAAGAGTCCGGACCAGTCGCCCTTGTAGCCCTGGCTGTTGGCCAGTTCGACCAGGCCCTGGGAGAGCACCCGGTGGTCCGGGTCGCTGTTGAGGACCGTCGGCAGCATGTACTGGTTCCACTGCCCCAGGAAGTTGAAGATACCGACGCTGATCAGGCCCGGCTTCGCCATCGGCAGCATCACCTGGAAGAACGTCCGCGTGTGCGAGGCCCCGTCGAGCATCGCCGCCTCCGCCACGGAGCTGGGCAGCGTCCGGAAGAAGGAGGTGAGGAAGAAGACGGTGAACGGCAGCGAGTACGCGATGTAGACCAGGATCAGCCCGTGCGTCGTGTTCAACAGCCCCATGTTGTTCATCACGAAGAACAGCGGGACCAGCGCCAGGATGATCGGGAAGCTCATCCCGCCGATGAACAGGTAGTAGATGACGCGGTTGCCCGGGAAGTCGAAGCGGGCCAGAACGTAGGCCGCCATCGAGCCGAGCAGCAGGGTGCCGATGAGCGAACCGCCGACCACCACGAGGGTGTTGCCGAAGTACTCGCTCATGTGCGCCTGGCTCCAGGCGCGCGACCAGTTCTCGAAGTGGAGCTTGTCCGGCAGGGCCCAAGGGGTCGAGAGGATCGAGTCGTCCGTCTTGAACGAGGTCATGATCGCCCACAGGAGCGGCATGACCACGAGGATCGCCCAGATGATCAGCACGCCGTGGGAGAAGACGTTGAGGACCTTGCCCTCACCGCTCTTTTTCCGGCCGTCCTTTCCGGGGCCCCCGGACACCGGGCCCGGGGGCGTCACCTCGACCACGGCAGGGGTTTCGGTGGTCTTCACGCGTGGTCACCTCGTACGGTCGAACCGGCCCCCGGGACCGGGTGGTTGTGCCTGCTGGGGGTCCGGGAGGCGAGTCCCGGGGAGTTCGGCATCAGAACTCCAGCCGCTCGCGGCGGCCCAGACGCATCACGATGGCGGCGAACACCATGGTGACGACGAGCAGCCCCACACCGATCGTGGTCGCGTAGCCGGCCTGACCGTCGCGGAACGCCGTCTGGTAGACGTACAGCGGGAGCACCGAGGTGGCGTAGTCGGGGCCGCCGGGGCCCACGGTCATGACCTGGACCGCCGTGAACGCCTCGACGCCGAGCGCCAGGATGCCCATGTAGACCCAGCCCGACTGGATGGTGTCCCAGAGCAGCGGCACGGTGATCCGGAAGAACGTCGTGATGCGGCTGGCGCCGTCGAGCAGGGCCGCCTCGTAGAAGTCCTTCGGGATGGAGGCCATGCCGGCGGAGAAGAGGACGACGAAGAAGCCGACCGTCGACCAGACCAGGACGACCATCACGCAGATGAGCGCCAGGTCGGGGTCGCCCAGCCAGTCCGGCTGGACGGAGTCCAGTCCGACGCCCTTGAGCGCCGAGTTCAGCATGCCGCTGCGCGGGTTGTACGCGAACTGGAAGAGCAGGGCGACGATGACGATCGAGAGCACCTGCGGGAAGAAATAGGCGATCTTGTAGAAACCCGAACCCCGCACGCCGGCGACCGCGGCGTTCTTCCGCCGTCGGCCGCCGACATTGAGCATGAAGGCGAAGAAGAGCGCGAGGCCCAGCGTCACCAGCGGCAGCAGCAGCACGAGCAGCACACTGTGTTGCAGCGACTTCCAGAAAATGTCGTCCTTGAACATCCTCGTGTAGTTGTCGAGGCCGACCATCTTGAAGTCCGGGCTCAGGCCGGTCCAGTCCGTGAACGAATAGTAAATGGACTGAATGAACGGCCAGATGACGAAGACCGCGTACAACGCCAGTGGGACGATCAAGAATCCCACGATGAACCGGTACTTGCCGTGCTGCATCTTTTACCGACCCCGATCTTTCCGCGGGTGCCGCCGCTGGTGACGGTTGCTCACTGGTGCTTGTAGTGCTTGATGGACTGGTCCTTGGCGGCGGCGTCCGCGAAGCCCTGGATCTTCTTGATGGCCTCGGTGGGCGTGAGGCGCCCGGCCATCATCTCGCCGAGACCGGCGGTGCCGATCTGCTCCTTCTGGAGCTTGACGTACCAGTCCTGCATCCGCGGGTTCACCACGTTGTCGCCGGCCTTCTTCAGCGCGTCGACACCGGCCTGCAGGGCCGTGGACAGGGTCAGGCCGTCGGTGCCGCCGTTGAAGGCGCTCAGGGACTTGACCTGCTTGGTGAAGTTCTTCGAGGACTCCTCGGAGAGCATGATGCGCAGCTGCTCCATGCCGCCCTGCGGGTTCTTCGCCTTGGCCGGGACGACGAAGGGCTCGCCGCCGGACGCCCAGATGGTGCCGAAGGGCATCTTGTCGGACGCGTCGAGGCCGGAGGGGGCCGCGACCATCATCTTGAAGTCCTTGGGCGTGGTCGGCGCCGCCTCGTTCTCCACCCACGAACCGTTCGGGATGAAGAGCGCCTTGCCCTTCGTCCACTCGGTCTGCGACTGGATGTGCGTCAGGCCCGGGGTGCCCTTGAGGATGTACCCCTTCTTGTACAGCTCGTAGTACGCCTCGAACGCCGCCTTGACCGCGGGGTCCTTCCAGGCGTTCGGCTCCAGGTTGTCGATCTTGTCGAGAACCTCCCGGCCACCGATCTTGGCGATGAACGGGTAGAGGGAGAAGGGCAGGTAGTACGGGTACTTGCCCGGGTACGTCCAGCCCGCGATGCCCTGCTTCTTCGCCTTGGCGCAGAGGGCGAGCATGTCGTCCCAGGTCTCCGGGTACTCCGCGTCCAGCTTCTCCAGGTTGGTCTGCGAGTACCAGACGCCGTACACGGTGTAGGCGTAGTACATGATCCAGACCGGGGCGCCGTCGAACTGGCCCATCTCCAGGACGCCCGGGCGCAGGGTGTCGCGGACCTTCTTGCTCGGGTCGTCGAGGGACGGGGCGTCCATCAGCGGGGTCAGGTCGAGCAGCTGGTTCTTGCCGACGAGGACACCCATGTCCATCTGCTCGGCACCGGAGTTGTCGATGAGGTCCGGCGGGGTGCCACCGTTGAAGCGGGGCTGGAGCTGCGACTGGATCTTCTGCGTCGCGGTGTGCTTGACCTTGGCCTTCGGGTAGGCCGCGGTGTACTTCTTCTCCGCGTCGATCGCGTACTGCTGGCCGAAGCCGCCGTCGAAGATGACCACGTCGAGCGCGGCCGTCTCGTTGACGCCCAGCGGGTTCTTCGCGCTGGTCTTGCCCTTCTTGACCGTGTCGTCGCTGCCGCCGTCGCTGCTCGCACAGGCCGACAGGAAGCTCATCGTCGGAACGGTGATCAGACCGAGTGCGGCAGACCGCTTGATCACATCGCGACGGCCAAGGCCCTCATTCTTGTGGGCGGAGGTGGATCCCATGCTCAAGTCCTCGCCTTCTCCAGGACTCAGGCGGTGTGTACCGGTCGCCCCGTCGAAATTCGCCTCAGGCGAAGGGCCCCGCCACCGCGGTCAGTTGCGCTTGGGTGGTGCAGATTTTCAGGCTAGCCATTGCAGTGGGGGGGCCGGGAAGACGGAACAGCGGATGCCGCCATGGCGTCCCGCTATGTCCTGCCCCCGTGTCTCCCCCAGCCGCACGGATGGAAAGAATCTGTGCGGACGCCGACAGGTATAGTCCACTTGCCGCCAACTGAGCAAGATCGAATGCAGGTTTGGTCGGCAGTCTTTCCCGAGTTGAGACCTCGCGGACACCTGGGCCCCACGGGCCCACATCGGGATGTAACGATTTCCGCATTCCGGTCGATTCGCCTGGCGGAACCGGCCCAACACCCTTGACACCGGGAGCCACTTCACCCCCTTCCGGCACCCCCTTCGGAGCCATCACCGCAGGACAGGGCCGTCTCGCGCCCCCGGACGCCCGCCGGGCGGCCGGCCTTCATGATGGCCACCCCCGGCTCCGTACGCCCACACCCTCCTGCCCCTCGGCGCGGCGCCGCGCGCGGCCAGGCCGGGGGCTCCGCGCGCCCCACAATTGGTCTACACCAAATTTCTCCCAAGTCCGCTCGATCCCTTGACTCGATCTATTGGTCCAGTCCAATCTCACCAGGTACGACCACTTGGCATGAACACCTAAAAGGCATCCGATGTCCTGATATCGGCCGCCCGTCCCCCCGCGTCCCCACGGAGGAAGAACATGCCCGCACGCCCAGCCGGTCCACCGGCCGCGCCGGTCCGCGGCCCCGCCGCACGCGCACGGCGCCAGGCAGCCCTGGCGGTCGCCGCCGTCCTCGTCGCCTCGGGGGCCGCGCTCGCCGCCGTCCCCGGCCATGCCTCGGCCGCCGGCGCCGAACTGCTCACCAACGCCGGTTTCGAGACCGGCACCCTGGACGGATGGAGCTGCGCGAACGGCGGCTCGGTCACCTCCACCGCGCACAGCGGAACGCACGGACTGACCGGCAACGCCTCCGCCGCCGACACCGGCCAGTGCGGCCAGACCGTCGCCGTACTGCCCAACACCTCCTACACGCTGAGCGGTTGGGTGCAGGGCAGCTACGTCTACCTGGGCGCCAAGGGCACCGGGGTGGACGCCAGCGCCTGGGCCCCCTCCGCGTCCACCTGGCAGCAGCTCTCCACCACCTTCCGGACCGGCGCCACCACGACCTCGGTGACCGTCTACACCCACGGCTGGTACGGACAGGGCGCCTTCCACGCCGACGACCTCAGCCTGACCGGCCCCGGTGGCGGCGGCCCGACCGACCCGCCCACGGACCCGACCGACCCGCCCACCGATCCGACCGACCCGCCGACCGACCCCCCGGGCGACCCGAACGGGCCCGCCGGGGACGGCAAGGTCACCACCCCCACCGGGCTCACCGCGACCGAGGTCACCGGCAACGCGGCCGTCCTGAAGTGGAACGGCTCGACGACCTCCTCGCAGGACGGCAGCGTCGCCTCCTACAAGGTGTGGTCCGGGGGCCAGCTCGTGGCCACGTCCATGGGCACCACGGTCGCCGTCAGCTCACTGCTGCCGAACCACGCCTACACCTTCACGGTCCAGGGCTACCAGGGCTCCCACGCCTCCGCCCAGTCCACGGCGGTCAAGGTGACCACCGGAGCCGCGCCCGCCGCGAAGCCGTACACCTCCGCCTACTTCGACCAGTGGGGGATCTACGAGAACGCCTACTACCCGAAGCACATCGGCACCAGCGGCGCCGCGGCCGGACTCGACGTGGTCACCTACGCCTTCGAGAACATCCACCCCACGACGCTCAAGTGCTTCGAGACCATCAAGGCGTCCGACGCGGGCAACGAGGACAACCCCAACGCCGGTGACGGCGCCGGGGACGCCTACGCCGACTACCAGGCCGACGTCTCGGCGGCGGACAGCGTGGACGGCACCGCCGACGTCTACGAGCAGCCGCTGAAGGGCAACTTCAACCAGCTGCGCGCGCTGAAGGCGAAGTACCCCAACCTGCGGTTCACCGTCTCGCTGGGCGGCTGGACCTACTCCAAGTACTTCTCCGACGCCGCCGCCACCGACGCCTCCCGCAAGGCGTACGTCTCCTCCTGCATCGACATGTTCATGAAGGGCAACCTGCCGAAGAACATCCAGGGCGACCCGTCCGGCGGTCCCGCCTCGGCCGCCGGGATCTTCGACGGCATCGACATCGACTGGGAGTACCCGGGCTCGGCCGGCGGCCACACCGGCAACCACTACTCCGACGCCGACAAGGCCAACTTCACCTTGCTGCTCAAGGAGTTCCGCACCCAGCTCGACGCCTACGGCGCCGCGCAGGGCAAGCGGTTCCTGCTCACCGCGGCCCTGCCCAGCGGCCAGGACAAGATCGCCTACCTGGAGACCGACAGGATCGGCGCCTACCTGGACTACGCCGACGTCATGACGTACGACATGCACGGCGCCTGGGACGCCACCGGGCCCACCAACCACCAGGACCCGCTGCACGACAGCGCCGCCGACCCCACCACCCCGGTGGCGCCGGGCACCGCCAAGTACAACCTGGACACCGCCCTCACCGCGTACACCGACGGGCTGCCCCAGTACGGCATCAAGGGCGGCTTCCCCGCCTCCAAGCTGGTCCTGGGCGTCCCGTTCTACTGGCGCGGCTGGACCGGGGTGCCGGCCGGGGCGAACCACGGGCTCTACCAGAGCGCGACCGGCCCCACCCCCGCCAAGCCGCTGAGCCAGGAGTCCGGGCTCGCCGCCTGGAAGGAGCTGAACCCGGCAGCCGCCCAGACCTTCTGGGACCCGGTCACCGAGAGCTCCTGGATCTACGACGGGACCAACTTCTGGACCGGTGACACCCCGCGCGCCATCCAGGCACGGGCGGCCTACGCGAAGAGCAAGGGGCTGGCCGGGATGTTCGCCTTCTCTCTGGAGAACGACGACGCCTCGGGCACGCTGCTCACCACGATGACGAGTGCGCTGCGCTGAGCACACCCCCGCACCGCGGGCCGTCCGGTGATCCCGGGCGGTCCGCGGCCGTTCCGCCGTCGTGGACCGCGTCGGAGCCGGAGCGGACGGCCTCCCGGGGCGCGCTCAGACGCGTTCCGGCGTCTCCGGGGCGGCGGTGGGGAGCAGGCTTTCGGGCAGGGTGACGTTCCATGCGGTGATCACCGGCTGGCCGTGCTCCCTGCCGAGCCGGGACACGGCCCCGGTGGCGAGCTGGAAGAGGGTGCCCTCGGCCGGGGTCAGCCCGAGGTAGCGGGCGGTCAGGACGCGCAGGAAGTGCGAGTGGGCGACCAGGACGACGTCCTCGTCACCGGCGCGCCCGGCGGCCTCCCGCACCTGGGCGAGCACCCGGTCGGCGCGGGCCCCGACGGCGGCGGGCGTCTCGCCCGGGTGGGCGTCGGGGCCGGGGGTGACCCCGTCGGTCCACAGGTTCCAGTCGGGGCGGGTGCGGTGGATCTCCTCGGTGGTGACGCCCTCGTAGCCGCCGTAGTCCCATTCACGCAGTTCGGGGGTGATGCGGGGCGCGGCGAGGCCCGCCAGTTCGGCGGTGCGCCGGGCCCGGACGGAGGGGCTGACCAGGGTGAGCGCGATGGCACGGTCGGCGAGCAGCGGGGCCAGCGCGCGGGCCTGGCGTTCGCCGAAGGGGGTCAGGGGCAGGTCGGTGTGGCTCGTGTGCTGGCCGTTGCGGGACCACGCGGTCTCGCCGTGCCGGATCAGGATCAACTCGCCCATGGAGACCATCCGTTCTCGTGTGCCGTACCGCTCGGGTGCTGTCGCCGGTATGAACCCGCCGGCCCACCTTCGCATTCCGGCACGGCCCGGCGGGCGCGGGGCGCGCCCGCCGGGCGGGTGGTGCGGGCTCAGCCCGTGACGACCTCCAGCGGCTCGCCGACGACCACGACCCGGTAGGGCCGGTCGGTGTCGGCGGTGACGCGCAGCGTGCCGCCCTCGCGGACCACGTCGTAGGTGGCGGCCGGGGCGCCCGTGAGGTCCGGGACGGTCACGGTGCGGGTGAAGTCGCCCAGGCCCTCGGGGGCGTACACCCGCAGTTCGAGGTCCTGGGTCCAGTCGCCGTCCGGGCGGGAGGCGTCGGCGCCGAAGGGGAGGACGGCGCCGGGGCGGACCAGCAGCGGGAGGCTGTCGAAGCCGTGGGTCTCCCGGTGCCAGGCGGGGCCGGTGACGGTCTCGCCGGTCAGGAAGTGGGTCCAGGTGCCCTCGGGGACGTAGTACTCCACCTCGCCGTCCTCGCTGAAGACGGGGGCGACCAGCAGGTCCGGGCCGAGGAGGTACTGCCGGTCGGCGGTGCGGGCGGAGGGGTCGCCGGGGAACTCCAGCAGCATCGGGCGCATGGCGGGGACGCCGGTGCGGTGGGCCTCGACGGCGGCTCCGTACAGGTACGGCATCAGCCGGTGCTTGAGTTCGGTGAACGTCCGGGCGACCTCGACGGCCTCCTCGCCGAAGGCCCACGGCACGCGGTAGGAGGAGGAGCCGTGGAGGCGGCTGTGCGAGGAGAGCAGGCCGAAGGCCAGCCAGCGCTTGAAGACGGCGGGGTCGGGGGTGCCCTCGAAGCCGCCGATGTCATGGCTCCAGAAGCCGAAGCCGGAGAGCGAGAGGGAGAGCCCGCCGCGCAGTGATTCGGCCATGGCCTCGAAGGAGGACCAGCAGTCGCCGCCCCAGTGGACGGGGAACTGCTGGCCGCCGGCGGTGGCCGAGCGGGCGAAGAGGACGGCCTCGCCCCGGCCGCGCTCCTTCTCCAGGAGTTCGAAGACGGCCTTGTTGTACAGGTGCGTGTAGTAGTTGTGCATGCGCTCCGGGTCGGAGCCGTCGTGCCAGACGACCTCGGTGGGGATGCGCTCGCCGAAGTCCGTCTTGAATCCGTCGACGCCCTGGTCGAGGAGCGTCTTCAGCTTGCCCTGGAACCAGGCGGTGGCCTCGGGGTTGGTGAAGTCGACCAGGGCCATGCCGGCCTGCCACTTGTCCCACTGCCAGACGTCGCCGGCGGGGGTGAGGACGAAGTAGCCCTTCTCGGCGCCCTCCGCGTACAGGGCGCTCTTCTGCGCGATGTACGGGTTGATCCAGACGCAGATCTTCAGGCCCTTCTCCTTGAGCCGGGCGAGCATGCCCACCGGGTCCGGGAAGGTCTGCGGGTCCCACTCGAAGTCGCACCACTGGTACTCGCGCATCCAGAAGCAGTCGAAGTGGAAGACGGAGAGCGGGATGCCGCGCTCGGCCATGCCGTCCACGAAGGAGGTGACGGTCGCCTCGTCGTAGTCGGTGGTGAACGAGGTGGTGAGCCAGAGGCCGAAGGACCAGGCCGGGGGCAGGGCGGGGCGGCCGGTGAGGGCGGTGTAGCGGGTGAGGACGTCCTTGGGCGTGGGGCCCGCGACGACGTAGTACTCCAGGACCTGGCCCTCGACGCTGAACTGCACCTGGCCGACGGCCTCGGAGCCGACCTCGAAGGAGACCTTGCCGGGGTGGTTGACGAAGACGCCGTAGCCGCGCGAGGAGAGGTAGAACGGGACGTTCTTGTACGCCTGCTCGCTGCTGGTCCCGCCGTCGGCCTGCCACATGTCGACGACCTGGCCGTTCTTGACGTACGGGGTGAACCGCTCGCCGAGGCCGTAGACGTTCTCGCCGACGCCGAGGGCGAGCTGGGCGATCATGTGGTGGCCGCCGTCGGCGACCGTGGCGAAGGCGGTGCCCTTGCGTCCGGCGGTGGTCAGCGTCCGGCCGTCGGCGTCCAGGAACTCCATGCCGAAGTCACCCTCGGTGGGCAGCCGCAGGGTGAGCGGGCCGCTGGTGAGCCGGGCGGCCGGGCCGTCGTCGTGGGTGGCCGCCGCGCGGTCCCCGGTGGCGCCGGGCAGCTCGAAGTCGGGGCCGGGGTGGCGCCGGCCCGCGAGGTGGGTGACGCGGACGGCGATGACGCCCTCGGCCGGGGCGTGCGCCTCCACCGTGATCAGCGGCGCGTTCAGCGTGTCGCCGCGCCGGGTCACCCGCTTGACGGCGGCGTGCGCGGTGAGGCGGTCGGCGTCGAGGCGCAGATCGCGGATCTCGGTGGCGTACGAGGCGTGGACACCGTCTCGCATCTGCCAGAAGCCGTCGGTGAACTTCATGGGGGGTCTTCCTTAGCCGGTGGTACGGGGGTGTTCGGGGGAGGTCGTGGGGGCGGGCGCCGTCAGGGGCGCGCGGTCAGGAGCGCGGGCGCCGCCCGGTCGAGGACCGCGCTCACCCGGTCCCAGGTGGCGGTGTCGCGCGGGACGGCGGGCAGCTCGCGCCCCTCGCCGGTGCCCCACTCCACGGCGAGGGCCACCGGGTCGCGGCCGGTGGCGGCCCCCGCGGCGAGCGCCGCCGCGCCGAGCGCGACCAGTTCCCCGGCGGCCGGGAGCACCACCGCGCGGCCGGACAGCCGGCGCACGGTCTCCACCCACATCGTGCCGCGCGCGCCCCCGCCGATCAGGCGCAGCGGCGCGTCCGGCGCGTCGAGCGGGAGTTCCTCCAGGGCCCGGAGGAGGGCGACGACGGCGCCCTCGTAGGCGGCGCCGAGGATCTGCTGCCGGGTGGTGTCGTGGCGCAGTCCGTGCAGGAGGCCGGAGGCGTCGGGGAGGTCGGGGGTGCGTTCGCCGTCGAGGAAGGGCAGCAGCACGGTCTCGCCGCCGGGGGCGGCGTCCTCGCGGTCCAGGCCGAGCAGGGCGGCGACCTTGTCGACGGCGAGGGTGCAGTTCAGCGTGCAGCCCAGCGGGAGGCGGGTGCCGTCGGTGGCGGCGAATCCGGCGAGCAGCGGGGAGTGCGGGCGGTTGCGGGTGGCGGCGAAGACGGTGCCGGAGGTGCCGAGGCTGACGACGGGGTGGTCGAGGAGTCCTTCGGCGCCCAGGCCCAGTCCGACGGCGGCGGCCATGTTGTCGCCGGTGCCCGCGGCGACGGGGATGCCCGGGGGCAGGCCGAGGGCGCGGGCCGCTTCGGGGGTGAGCCGGCCGGCGGGGGCGGCTCCGGTGGGGGCGACCTCGGGGAGGAGCGCGGCGGGCATGCCGGTGAGGTCGAGCAGCACGGGGTCGTAGGCGCCGGCGGCCGGGTCGTACCAGCAGGTGCCGGAGGCGTCGCCGGGGTCGGTGACGGCGGTGCCGGTCAGCCGTTCGGTGAGGTAGTCGTGCGGGAGGCGGACGGCGGCGGTGGCGGCAACGGTCTCCGGTTCGTTCTCCCGCAGCCACATCCACTTGGCGGCGGTCATCGAGGCGACGGGCACCGATCCGGTGCGTGCCAGCCAGGCGTCGGCCCCGCCCAGCGCCCGGGTGAGGGCGGCGGCCTGGGGGGCGGAGCGGGTGTCGTTCCACAGGAGGGCGGGCCGCAGCGGGGTGCCGTCGGCGCCGAGGACGACCAGTCCGTGCTGCTGTCCGGCGACGGCGATGCCGGTGACGGCGGCCGGGTCCAGCTCCGCTTCCGCGAGGGCGGCGGCGACGGCGGCGCACAGGGCGTCCCACCACTGTCCGGGGTCGCTCTCGCGGGCGCCGGCACGGCCGGTCACGGTGTGCGGGGCGCGGCCCACGGCGAGCAGCCGGCCGGTCGCGGTGTCCACGACCGCGGCCTTGGTGGACTGGGTGGAGCTGTCCACTCCGATGACGGCCGAGACCGGCGCGGCGGCCGGGTCCTGGGCGGGTCGCGGCGGCATGTCGTACCTCGTTCCTGTGGGTCCCGGTTTTGATCGTACACAAAACAAATAAATCTTCGAAGCGCTTCACCTGGGAGTTCGAGCGGCCACGACCCGGCTCTTTCCGGGCCGAAACCCCGGCCCACACCACCCGTGTTGCCCCTATGTGACGGATGTGTCACCGGGATGGTCTAGAAACAAACAGCAAGATGCCGTATTAGTACTGCCAGCAAACAAATCGGTCGGGCGGCAGTGCAGCCGCCCCGGTCCATGTCGACAAGAGGCAGCAGAATGTCGAACCGCTTCACCCCCACCCCCGCCGACAGGTTCACCTTCGGGCTCTGGACCGTCGGCTGGCGAGGCAACGACCCCTTCGGTGACGCCACCCGCCCCGCCCTGGACCCGGTCGAGTCCGTCGAGCGCCTCGCCGAGCTCGGCGCGCACGGCGTGACCTTCCACGACGACGACCTGATCCCGTTCGGCTCCTCCGACGCCGAGCGCGCCGCGATCGTCGGCCGCTTCAAGGACGCCCTGGACCGCACCGGTCTCAAGGTCCCCATGGCCACCACCAACCTCTTCACCCACCCCGTCTTCAAGGACGGCGGCTTCACCTCCAACGACCGCGCCGTGCGCCGCTACGCGCTGCGCAAGGTCATCCGCAACATCGACCTCGCGGTCGAGCTGGGCGCGCAGACCTATGTCGCCTGGGGCGGACGCGAGGGCGCGGAGTCCGGCGGCGCCAAGGACGTGCGGGTCGCCCTGGACCGGATGAAGGAGGCCTTCGACCTGCTCGGCGAGTACGTCACCGAGCAGGGCTACGACCTGCGCTTCGCCATCGAGCCCAAGCCCAACGAGCCGCGCGGCGACATCCTGCTCCCCACGGTGGGTCACGCGCTGGCGTTCATCGAGCGGCTGGAGCGCCCGGAGCTGTACGGGGTGAACCCGGAGACCGGCCACGAGCAGATGGCCGGGCTGAACTTCCCGCACGGCATCGCGCAGGCGCTGTGGGCGGGCAAGCTGTACCACATCGACCTCAACGGCCAGTCCGGCATCAAGTACGACCAGGACTTCCGCTTCGGCGCCGGCGATCTGCGCCAGGCCTTCTGGCTCGTGGACCTGCTGGAGAGCTCTGACTACACGGGCCCGCTGCACTTCGACTTCAAGCCGGTGCGCACCGACGGCATCGACGGCGTCTGGGAGTCCGCGAAGAACTGCATGCGCAACTACCTGATCCTCAAGGAGCGCGCGCTGGCCTTCCGCGCCGACCCGGCCGTGCAGGAGGCGCTGCGCGCCTCGCGCCTGGACGAACTGGCGCAGCCCACCGCCGCCGACGGCGTCAAGGGCCTGCTCGCGGACCGCTCCGCGTTCGAGGACTTCGACGTGGACGCCGCCGCCGAGCGCTCGATGGCGTTCGAGGCGCTGGACCAGCTCGCCATGGAGCACCTGCTCGGCGTCCGCTGACGCCTCCGGGGTGCTCCGGCCGGAGCACCCCTTCTCCCCGGACGCGGGCCTGCCGGACCCGCGTCCGGGCGGACGGAACCACCTCGTCGGGACACAGTGGTCCCCCCGGGCCGGCACCCCTCTCACGCAAGGGCACCATCGTGACAGCACCTTCTCCGGACGGAACGCGCCAGCCGCGCCGCCGTCCCCACCGGCGGGTCGTCGTCCCGCTCACCGTCGTCTCCGCGCTGATCGGCGGCGTCGTCCTCTCCGGCTGCGGGCAGCAGCGGGACCCGGACGTGTACACCGTCCTGAACTCGTCGACCGACGAGTCCTACCACCGCTGGGACGCCCAGACGCTGGAACGGTGCAGCGAGCGGCTCGGGATCACCATCGAGCAGCAGAGCGTCCCGGCCTCGCAGGTGATGACGAAGGCCCTGCGGATGGCGTCCTCGAAGTCGCTGCCCGACGTGCTCCAGCTGGACGCCTCGGAGATGCCGACGTTCGCCGAGGCCGGCGGGCTGATCCCGCTGAAGGACCTGGGCCTGACCACGCAGGACATCCCCGAGGGGATCGTCGACTTCGGCTCGTACCAGGGGAAGTACTACGGCGCGGCCCGCACCGTGAACACCCTGGCGCTCTTCTACAACAAGGACACCCTCGCCAAGGCCGGGCTGAAGGTGCCCACCACCTGGGACGAGATGCGGGAGACCGCGAAGAAGCTCACCTCGGGCAAGAAGTACGGTCTGGCCCTGAGCGCGGGCGGCGCGGAGGACGGCGTCTTCCAGTTCACCCCGTTCATGTGGTCCAACGGCGGCGACGAGACCAAGCTGGACAGCCCCGAGGTCGCCGGGGCGCTGGACTACTGGAAGAGCCTCCTCAAGGACGGCTCGCTCTCCAAGTCCACGGTCAACTGGACCCAGGCCGACGTGAACGACCAGTTCATGGCCGGCAACGCCGCGATGATGATCAACGGCCCCTGGCAGGTGGAGACGCTCAACTCCAAGAAGGGGCTGAACTGGGGCATCGCCCAGATCCCGGTCCCGAAGGCCGGCGACGAGTCCGTCGGCCCGCTGGGCGGCGGTGTGCTGACCGTGCCCAACACCGGGGACAGCGAGCGGGAGAAGACCGCCGCGAAGATCATCGGCTGCATGTCGGGCGAGCAGGAGGAGATCACCTACGCCATCAACAGCTGGATGGTCCCCGCCAACGAGAAGGCCGCCGCCGTGTGGCGGACGAAGGCGCCGGAGCTGGCCGCCCTCGCCGACCAGGTCGCCACGGCCCGTTCGCGTACCGCCAAGCTCGGCGCGCGCTGGTCGTCCGTCTCCCTCGCGCTGCAGAGCGCGTTCCAGTCCGCCCTGACCGGCGAGTCGAGCGAGACCGCCCTCAAGCGCGCCCAGCAGCGTGCCACGAGCGGGAACTGAGGTACCTGACATGTCGACCACCACCGCCTCCGCGGCCACCGGCGCCGCCCGTCCGGCCGCCGCGGTCAAGAAGGCGCCGAACCCGGCCCGTGTCCGGCGCCGCAAGCGCCTGGCCCAGTGGGGCTTCATCGCCCCCGCCGTGATCTTCATGGCGCTGTTCTTCGGCTACCCGCTCGTCCGCAACATCGTGATGAGCTTCCAGGACTACTCGCCGTCCACGTTCTTCACGGGCAAGTCCCCGTTCAACGGCACGGACAACTGGAGCAACGTCTTCAACGACGAGCTCTTCGGCAAGGCCCTGTGGCACACGATCCTGTTCACCATCGGCTCACTGATCGGCCAGTTCTGCATCGGTCTGGGGCTCGCCGTCTTCTTCAGCCGGCGCTTCCCGCTGAACGGCCTGCTCCGCTCGCTGATCCTGCTGCCGTGGCTGGTCCCGATGGTCGTCTCGGGTGTCGTCTGGCGGCGCATCCTCGACCAGGACACCGGCGTCCTCAACTCGTTCCTGGGCACGATCGGCTTCGGCGGCGACACCCCGTGGCTGACCAGCACCAGCATGGCGCTGACCTCCGTGGTCCTGGTGAACATCTGGATCGGCATCCCGTTCAACATGGTGATCCTCTACGGCGGCCTCCAGGAGGTCCCCAAGGAGCTGTACGAGGCCGCCTCGCTCGACGGCGCCTCCGCCTGGCGGACCTTCCGCTCCATCACGCTGCCGATGCTCCGGCCGGTCATCACCGTGGTGCTGGTGCTGGGCTTCATGTCGACGGTGAAGATCCTCGACCTGATCCTCGCCCTCACCGACGGCGGCCCCGCCGACTCCACCCAGACCCTGGGCACGCTCACGTACCAGAACTCCTTCGTCCAGCTGGACTTCGGAGCCGGCGCCGTGGTCGGCAACATCCTGATCCTGATCTCCGCCGTCTTCGCGGTGTTCTACCTGCGGGCCAACCGCAACGAGGGGAAGTGACCGGCATGGCGAGCACTGTGCGTACCCCCGCCGCCCCCACGCCCACCACCCGCCGCACCAAGCGGCGCTGGGGCGCCACGGCCTTCGGGATCCTGGTGCTGTGCGTGATGCTGTTCCCGCTGTACTGGATGGTGAACACCGCCCTGCAGCCCGAGTCCGGGCTGCTGGAGGTCGACGCCTTCCCGCACAGCCTGGACCTGTCCGGCTTCCGCTCGGCCCTCAGCGACCAGGGCGGCAACCTGCTGACCTCGCTGGGCGTCGCGCTCGGCGCCGTGGCGATCTGCCTGGCGATCTCGGCGCCCGCCGCGTACGGCCTGGCCCAGTTCAAGCTGCGCGGCACCAAGACCATCGTCTTCGGCACCCTGATCACCCAGATGGTGCCCGGCATCGTCATCGCGAACGCCCTGTACAGCGCGTACGTGGACCTGGGCCTGGTCAACTCCTACGCCGGGCTGATGCTGGCCGACGCCTCGCTGGGCATCCCCTTCGCGATCGTCCTGATGCGCTCGTTCATGGTCGCCATCCCGCGCGAGGTCATCGAGGCCGCCGAGGTGGACGGCGCCGGCCGCTTCCGTACGTTCGTGCAGGTCGTGCTCCCGATGAGCCGCAACTCCCTGATCACCGCGGGGCTGTTCTCGTTCCTGTACGCGTGGAGCGACTTCATGTTCGCGCTGACCCTGAACACCACGGACGACGTCAAGCCCATCACGCTGGGCATCTACCAGTACATCGGGGCCCACGTCGGCGACTGGGGCTCCGTGATGGCCGCGTCCGTGCTGTCCGCGATCCCCGCGGCCGTCCTGCTCGTCCTCTCCCAGAAGTACATCGCCGCCGGGATCACCGGTGGCTCGGTCAAGTGAGGGTCGTTTCCCATGAGTGAGTTCCCCGTGTTCCCGCCCGGCTTCGTGTTCGGCGCGGCCACGGCCGCGTACCAGATCGAGGGCGCCGTGCGGGAGGACGGCCGCGGTCCGTCCATCTGGGACGTCTACAGCCACACGCCCGGGAAGACGGACGGCGGCGACACCGGTGACGTGGCCTGCGACCACTACCACCGCTACCCCGAGGACGTGGCGCTGCTGCGCCGGCTGGGCGTCGACTCCTACCGCTTCTCGATCGCCTGGTCCCGGGTCCTGCCGGAGGGCTCGGGCACGGTGAACACCAAGGGCCTGGACTTCTACTCCCGGCTCGTCGACGAACTCCTGGAGGCGGGCATCGAGCCGGCCGCCACCCTCTACCACTGGGACCTGCCCCAGGCCCTGGAGGACCGGGGCGGCTGGCGGGTCCGCGAGACCGCCGAGCGCTTCGGCGAGTACACCGCGCTCATGGCCGAGCACCTGGGCGACCGGGTGCCGCGCTGGATCACGCTCAACGAGCCGTGGTGCAGCGCCTTCCTCGGCTACTCCGTGGGCCGGCACGCGCCCGGCGCCCAGGAGGGGCGCGGGGCGCTGGCCGCCGCGCACCACCTGCTGGTCGGCCACGGCCTGGCCATGAAGCAGCTGCGGGCCGCCGGGGTCCGCGAGGCGGGCATCACCCTCAACCTGGACCGCAACGTCCCCGCCACCGAGTCGGACGCCGACCTCGCCGCCGTCGTCCGCGCGGACACCCAGCACAACCTGGTGTGGACCGAGCCGATCCTCGCGGGCCGCTACCCGGCCACCGAGGAGGAGACCTGGGGCGAGCTGATCACCGGGCAGGACTTCCGCCGCGACGGCGACCTGGAGCTGATCTCCCAGCCGCTGGACTTCCTGGGCATCAACTACTACCGCCCGATCGTGGTCGCCGCCGCCCCGCACCGCGAGGCCGACCCGGCCCTGCGGGTCGCCACCGACAACCGGTACAGCGAGGGCCAGTACCCGGACGTCCGCAGGACCGCGATGGGCTGGCCGGTCGTGCCGGAGACCTTCACCGATCTCCTCACCGCGCTCAAGCAGACCTACGGCGACGCGCTGCCGCCGGTGCACATCACCGAGAACGGCTCGGCGGAGTTCGACACCGTGGACGCGGACGGCGCGGTGCGCGACACCGACCGCGTCGAGTACCTCCGTACGCACCTGGCGGCGCTGCGCGCGGCGATGGACGCGGGCGTCGACGTCCGCGGCTACTACGTCTGGTCGCTGCTGGACAACTTCGAGTGGGCGCTCGGCTACGCGAAGCGGTTCGGGATCATCCGGGTCGACTACGACACCCAGGAGCGCACGCCGAAGGACAGCTACCGCTGGTACCAGCAGCTGATCGCGGCCCACCGCGGGACGAAGTAGCCCCTGCCCGCCCCGCGTACGCCGACCGCGCCCCCTCCGGCCCGATCCGGAGGGGGCGCGGTCGTGTCGGGGGCGCGGCGGCCCCTCGTCTCAGCGGCAGGCGTACGCCGCCGGGTCGGCGAGGACGCCGCGCACCACCCGGGCCGCCGCGCCCCGGGCCGCGTCGCCGGAGAGCGAGGAGGCGCGGAGTCCGCCGCCGTCACCGGCGCGCCAGCGGCCGGAGACGACCCGGGCGGCGAGCTGGGCGTCGGCGGCGGGGGCGAGCCAGGGCATCAGATCGCGGTAGATGCCGCCGAGCACGACCGCGTCGAGGTCGAAGAGGTTGACGGCCCCGGACAGGACGACGCCCATCCGGTCGCCGGCCGCCGCCAGCACGTCCAGCACGCCCCGGTCGCCGGCGTGCGCCCGCCGCTCCAGTTCGCCCAGTCCCCGGACCCCGGCCGCCGGGTCGATGCCGGCGGCGCGCAGCAGCGCGGCCTGCCCGGCGTACTGCTCCAGGCAGCCGCGCGCGCCGCAGCCGCAGGGCGGGCCCTCGGCGTCCACGACCACATGGCCGACCTCGCCCGCGAAACCGTGGGCGCCGCGCAGCAGTTCGCCCTGGAGGACGAGGGCTCCGCCGACGCCGATCTCCCCGGTGAGGTAGAGGAAGCCGCGT
This sequence comes from Streptomyces sp. NPDC001515, assembly GCF_053597115.1. NCBI lineage: Bacteria > Bacillati > Actinomycetota > Actinomycetes > Kitasatosporales > Streptomycetaceae > Streptomyces > Streptomyces sp. NPDC001515. Next base: position 130,253 of record NZ_JBSFHN010000008.1, on the reverse strand, counting down.
TCCGCGCCGCGTCCGCCGAACCACAGCTCGGCCAGGGCCGCGAGGTTGGCCTCGTTGTCGGAGCTGACCGCGAGGGCGCGGCCGGCCGGCCGCAGGGTGGAGAGCGCCTGCCCGAAGATGCCCTCGGCGGCGACGCGGTACCAGCCGAGGTTCGGGGCCTGGCGGACCATGCCGCCGGAGATCAGACCGGGCAGCGCCAGCTCGACGCCGACCGCGCGCAGCCCCTGCTCGCCGGTGGAGGTGATGACCCGGTGGGTGAGCCGGGCGGCGTGGGCCAGGACCTCGGCGGGCGGGGTGTGCCGGTTGTCGATGTGCTCGGTGACGCGGACCCGGTCGGTCCCGCCGAGCCCGACCGCGCAGACCGAGACGTAGTCGATGTTGATCTCGACGCCGAGCCCGGCCGGTCCGGTGTCGGAGGCGGTGAGCACGGTGCCGGGGCGTCCGGCGCTGCCGCTGAACGTCTTGCCGGACTCGGCGAGGAGGTCGAGCGCGAGCAGCTCCTCGACCAGCGAGGAGACGGCGGCCCGGGTCAGCCCGACACGGGAGGCGACCCGGGCCCGGGTCGCCTCGCCCTCCTCCAGGACGGCCCGCAGGACGAGTCCGAGGTTGTTGCGGCGCACGGACTCGGTGCCGGCCTTGGGCCCCGGCGAGGGGGGTGGATTCGTCGTGGTCATCAGACATCGAGCGTAGGGCCTCGGCGGGGGCCGGGATCGCACCCCGGCCGGGCACCACCGGTCGGGAACGCCGCTCCTCCCGCCCGAAGATCACTCCCCCGAAACACCACCGCAGCCGCCCCGCCACATCCCCCGCCTACGGTGGCCGTACGCGGCCGGCGTCGCCCGCTACCCCCGTTTCCGGACCCTGTGGCGGCCGGTGGGGACGGGGTCCTCGTCGGTTCGGTGTCAGGAGGTCCGCGGTGCGTGTCCCGGTACGTCGATGCGGTCGGGGCGGCGCGCGGAGGGCCGCTCCCGTGTGGCTCACCCATGTGCTGCGCTCGCGCAGTGGCCCCGTGCCCGGGGCCGCGATGGTGCGCGGGGCGCTGGGCGCGGGGCCGTTGCTGGCGGCCGGCATCGTGCTGGAGTGGCCGGGGTCGGGCGTGCCCGCCGCCCTCGGAGCCATGCTCGCCGGAGTGAACGACCGCCCCGGGACCCGGCGCGAGGGTCTCGTGCGCATGGGCCTTCCGGCCGTCGCGGGAGCACTCGGCCTGTACGCCGGCGCGCTCGTCGCCGGGACGGCCGGGCGGGGGGCGGCGGTACCCGTGCTCTTCGCGGTGGGCTGGCTCTCCGGGGTCCTGAGCGCACGCGGACCCGTCTGGTCCGCGGCCGCCCTTCAGGCGCTGGTCGCCACGACGATCGGGCTGGGCATGCCTCTGACCGGACCGGCCTGGGGCAACGCCCTGGGCTTCCTGGCCGGGGCGGGCTGGCTGGTGGTGCTGCGGCTGCTGCCCCGGATCTCGGCGGTGCGCCCGGGGCGGCGTCGTTCTCCGGGGGCGCGGGACGCGGCGGGCCCGTCGGCCCCGGCCCCCGCGAGCGAGGAACGCGAGGCCGTCGCGGCGGTGTTCGACGCGCTGGCGGAGGCGCTGGCCGCGCTCGGCGGTACGGGGGCGCCCGCCGCCCGCCGCCGACTGGTCGCCGCGCAGCAGCAGGCCGAGGAGGCCCTGCGCCTGATGCGGCTGCTGCCGGGCCCGGCGCAATCCGGGGACGCGGCCCGACGGGCCCTCGCCGCCCGCCTCGGCGCCGGGGTCGCGCTCTGCGAGGCGAGCATCGCGCTGCTGTGGGCGGGCCGTCCGGTGCCGGACGCGGTGGCGGAGGGGCCCCGGCGGCTGGCCGCGGCCGTCCGGTCCGGCGGACCGGCGGGGCCGCTGCCGGGCGCGGCGCCCGACACCGTGGAACGGCTCGCCCTCGACCGGGCGGTGCTGGAGGCCGCGGTGGTCTTCGACCGGACGACCCCGGGCCGCGCGCGGGGCGCCCACGACGACCGGGAGCGGGCCGGCGTCCACCGTGGGGAGCCGGCCCCCGCCGGCCCGCCCGCTCCGGGGATGCGGCACGCTCTCCTCACCTCCGCCGGGCGCGAGTACGGGCTGCGGGTGGCCCTGTGCGTGGCGGTCACGGCGGCCGTGGCGCTGTCGCTGCACGAGAGCCACTGGTACTGGCTGCCCGCGACCGCCGCGTTCCTCGTGAAGCCGGACATGGGCCCGCTGTTCTCCCGGGTGGTGAACCGGTTCGCCGGGACGGCGGCCGGGGTCCTGGTGTTCGTCGCGCTGTCGGGCGTCTTCGGCGGCTCCGGTCCGGGACCCGTCGTGGGGGCGGCGGTCGTGGCCGGGGCCCTGGTCCCGTTGTCGACCCGCCACTTCGCGTTCCAGACCGCGGTGATCACGGTGCTGGTGCTGGCGTTCGCGCACACGGCGGGTGATGCCGAGGCCGCCGGACCCCGTCTCCTGGAGACGTTCCTGGCCTGTGCGATCGTGCTGCTCGTCGGCCATCTGCCCGGGGTGGCCGACCCCCGGGTGCGCGTCGGCCACCGGTTCGCCGTCACGCTGCGGTGCACGGAACGGTATCTGCGGTACGTCCTGGACGCGCCGGAGGGAACGGGCGGGGCGCGGGACGCGCGCGGGCCGGGCGATGCCCACGGGCTGGCGCTGCGGGCCGCCGCGTACCGGGCGCTGGCCGAGGCGCGGGCCGCCGCGGAGACGGCGGCGGCCGAACTGCCGGGCCCCTTCGGGAGGCGGCGCGAGGACTGGTCGGCGGTGACGGTCGCGGCGGAGCGGGCCGTCGACGCGGCGACCGCGTGCGCGCTGCGGGTGGGGAACGGGGTGCCGAGGCCCGCCCCGGCCGAGGCGGCCCGTGTGACGTCGGCGCTGTCGGTGCTGGCGGACGCCCTGGAGGACGGGCACCGCACGGCGCGGCCGGCGCCCGGACCGGGGCCGCGGGACTGCCGCTCGCTGCGGGACGTGATGGCTCAGGCGCACGGCATCCACCGGCTCACTGCGGCGGGACGGGTGCGGCGCGGCGGCCCGGCCGTGGGGCAACACCCCGCCGCCCGGACGGAGATGCGCGCTTGACGCCTCCCGTCAAACCCTTGGTGCGGTGAGGGTCTCGTGAAAGGATCACATCAATTCCGTGGCGTGTCCCCGTATCCCGCGGCGCGTCACGCCTCGTCCCGTCATCCATGGAGAACACACGTGGCCAAGACATCTGGCCGGCTGCCCGCACGCGCAGCCTCGCGTCTCGCCGCCGCCGCGATAACCGTGGCGCTCGTCGGCACCGGCGCCACCGCCTTCGCGGCGAACCCCGCCGACGCGCCCATGTTCGGCGTGGTCGGCCTCGACGCGGCCGGCACCTCGTACTTCTACGCCCCGAACGGTGAGGGCGGTCTGACGTCCCGCACCCCGCTGGACTCCGGCTGGAAGGACGTCACGTTCGCCGGCCGCGTGGACAACGACGCGGACGGCGCGGTGGACGGCCGCTGGCAGACCAACGCGGCGGGAGTGCTCCAGTACGCCGCCAACGACGGCTCCGCCCCGGAGAAGGTCGGACACGGCTGGAACATCTACGACAAGCTCGTCGTCCCGGGCAACGTCGGCGGCGCCGAGGCCGGCGATCTGCTGGGCCGCGACAAGAGCGGCTATCTCTACCTGTACCTGGGCTACGGCGACGGAACCGTCACCAAGCGGTACAAGGTCGGCGGCGGCTGGAACGTCTACACGCAGATCGCCGGCAACGGCGACCTGACCGGCGACGGCAAGAACGACATCGTCGCCCGCGACACGTCCGGCGTGCTGTGGCTCTACAAGGGCACGGGCGACTACAAGGCCCCCTTCGCCGGCCGCACCCGGATCGGCGGCGGCTGGAACGCGTACAACGCCCTCTACGCGACCGGCGACATCGACATGGACGGCATCACGGACCTCCTCGCCCGTGACGCGGCCGGTGCGCTCTACCTGTACAAGGGCACCGGCAAGGCGGCGGCGCCGTACGCGAGCGCCGTGAAGATCGGGAACGGTGGCTGGAACACCTACCGTCTGGTCTTCTGATCAAAGGTGGAGGTTTTCCCCCCGAAGTCATGACACGATTCGCTTGAATCCCGTGGCCTGCTCACCCGGATCGGGTGGGCGGGCCACTTGTCATCCACACCCATGGAGTACTTCGTGGCCGAATTTTCTGGCCGTAAGCACAGACGCATAGCCGCCCGCGCGGCCGCCGTGGCGCTCACCGCCGCCCTGGTCGGCACGGGCACCACCGCCTTCGCCTCCGACTCCCCGAGCCCCGCGCTCGGTTCGTCGGACAAGGCGCCCGCCGCGGCCACCGCCGCCGCGGCCGCCGTCACCCCCAACTTCGCGCTGTACGGCGTCACCTCCGGTGGCTACGCGTACGCGTACCGGTCCAACGGCAAGGGCGGCCTCACCGCTCGCGAGGAAAAGGGCTCGGGCTGGGCGGGTGTCGCCAACCTGCTCCAGGTCGCCAACACCCAGAAGTCCAGCGGCGACAGCGACGGCATCTGGTTCCGCGAGACCAGCGGGTACCTCGGGTACCTGAAGTTCAACGCCACCTCAGCGACCCAGGTCGGCAAGGGCTGGGGCATCTACAACAAGCTGGTCTCCCCCGGCAACGTCGGCGGCGCCGCGGCCGGCGACCTGCTCGGCCGTGACAAGAGCGGCAACCTGTACCTGTACCTGAACAAGGGCAACGGTTCGCTGACCAGCCGCTACAAGGTCGGCGGCGGCTGGAACGCGTACACCGAGATCGCCGGCAACGGCGACCTCACCGGCGACGGCAAGAACGACATCGTCGCCCGCGACACGTCCGGCGTGCTGTGGCTCTACAAGGGCACGGGCAACTACAAGGCCCCCTTCGCCACCCGCACCAAGATCGGCGCCGGCTGGAACACGTACAACCAGCTCATCTCCACGGGCGACATCACCGAGGACGGCAAGACCGACCTCATCGCCCGTGACAAGACCGGTGTGCTGTACCTGTACAAGGGCACCGGCAAGGCCTCGGCGCCGTACAGCGGCCGCGTGAAGATCGGCACGGGCTGGAACACCTACCGCTTCCTGTTCTGATCCCCGCCGCACCCCCCACACACTGAGAGAGGGCCGCACCCCCGTCGCCGGGGGTGCGGCCCTCTCGCCGTGCCGGGCCCGGCCCCCTGCGGGGACCGGGCCGTGCGGCCTAGCTGCGGATCAGGCTGCGGAGCACGTACTGCAGGATGCCGCCGTTGCGGTAGTAGTCCGCCTCGCCGGGGGTGTCGATGCGGACGACGCCGTCGAACTCGACGCCGGTGTCGGTGGTGACCTTCACCGTGCGCGGGGTGGTGCCGTCGTTCAGCTCGGTCACGCCGGTGACGGAGAAGGTCTCCTCGCCGGTGAGGCCGAGGGTCTCGGCGGTCTGGCCCTCGGGGAACTGGAGCGGGAGGACGCCCATGCCGATGAGGTTCGAGCGGTGGATGCGCTCGTAGGACTCGGCGATGACGGCCTTGACGCCGAGGAGCGCGGTGCCCTTGGCGGCCCAGTCGCGGGAGGAGCCGGAGCCGTACTCCTTGCCGGCCAGGATGACCAGCGGGGTGCCGGCGGCCTGGTAGTTCTGCGAGGCGTCGTAGATGAACGACACCGGACCGCCGTCGCGGGTGAAGTCGCGGGTGTAGCCGCCCTCGGTGCCCGGCGCGATCTGGTTGCGCAGGCGGATGTTGGCGAACGTGCCGCGGATCATGACCTCGTGGTTGCCACGGCGCGAACCGTAGGAGTTGAAGTCACGGCGCTCGATGCCGTGCTCCGTGAGGTACTGACCGGCCGGGGTGTCGGCCTTGATCGCACCGGCCGGGGAGATGTGGTCGGTGGTGACCGAGTCGCCCAGCTTGGCCAGGACCCGGGCGCCGGTGATGTCCTCGACCGGCGAGGTCTCCATGGTCATGCCCTCGAAGTACGGGGGCTTGCGCACGTAGGTGGACTCGGCGTCCCACTCGAAGGTGTTGCCGGTCGGGATGGACAGCGCCTGCCACTGGGCGTCGCCCGCGAAGACGTCCTGGTAGGACTTGTTGAACATGTCCTCGCCGATGGCGTTCGCCACGACGTCGTTGACCTCGGCCTCGGAGGGCCAGATGTCCGCCAGGTGGACCGGCTTGCCGTCCTGGTCGACGCCGAGGGCGTCCTTGGTGATGTCGACCTTCATCGAACCGGCGATGGCGTACGCGACGACCAGCGGCGGGGACGCCAGGTAGTTCATCTTGACGTCCGGGTTGATCCGGCCCTCGAAGTTGCGGTTGCCGGAGAGCACCGAGGTCACGGCCAGGTCGTGCTCGTTGACCGCCCTGGAGACCTCCTCCGGCAGCGGGCCGGAGTTGCCGATGCAGGTGGTACAGCCGTAGCCGACGAGGTTGAAGCCGACCTTGTCGAGGTACGGGGTCAGGCCCGCCTTGTCGAAGTAGTCGGTGACGACCTTGGAGCCCGGGGCGAGGGTGGTCTTGACCCACGGCTTGCGGGTCAGGCCCTTCTCGACCGCCTTCTTCGCCACGAGCGCCGCGGCGACCATGACGTACGGGTTCGAGGTGTTGGTGCAGGAGGTGATCGCGGCGACGGTCACGGCGCCGTGGTCCAGCTCGTACGTGGTGCCGTCGGGGGCGGTGACGGTGACCGGGTTCGTCGGGCCCGCGGCGCCGATGGCCGGGGAGTCGGAGGCCGGGAAGGACTCCTTGCCCGCCTCGTCCACGCTGTCCACGTAGTTGCGGACGTCCTGGGCGAACTGGGCCTTGGCGTTGGCGAGGACGATGCGGTCCTGCGGGCGCTTCGGACCGGCGATCGACGGGACGACCGTGGAGAGGTCCAGCTCCAGCTTCTCGGAGAAGTCGGGCTCGGCGGCCGGGTCGAGCCAGAGGCCCTGCTCCTTGGCGTACGCCTCGACGAGCGCGACCTGCTGGGCGTCGCGGCCGGTCAGACGCAGGTAGTTCAGCGTCTCGTCGTCGATCGGGAAGATCGCGGCGGTGGAGCCGAACTCCGGCGACATGTTGCCGATGGTGGCGCGGTTCGCGAGCGAGGTGGCGGCGACGCCCTCACCGTAGAACTCCACGAACTTGCCGACGACACCGTGCTTGCGGAGCATCTCGGTGATGGTGAGCACGAGGTCGGTGGCGGTGGTGCCGGCCGGCAGCTCGCCGGTCAGCTTGAAGCCGACGACGCGCGGGATGAGCATGGAGACCGGCTGGCCCAGCATCGCGGCCTCGGCCTCGATGCCGCCGACGCCCCAGCCCAGCACGCCGAGGCCGTTGACCATGGTGGTGTGCGAGTCGGTGCCGACGAGGGTGTCGGGGTACGCCTGGCCGCCGCGGACCATGACGGTGCGGGCCAGGTGCTCGATGTTGACCTGGTGGACGATGCCGGTGCCCGGGGGGACGACCTTGAACTCGTCGAAGGCGGTCTGGCCCCAGCGCAGGAACTGGTAACGCTCCTTGTTGCGGCCGTACTCCAGCTCGACGTTCTGACCGAAGGCGTCCTTCGTACCGAACTTGTCGGCGATGACGGAGTGGTCGATGACCAGCTCGGCCGGCGCGAGCGGGTTGATCTTCGCCGGGTCGCCGCCCAGCTCCTTGACGGCCTCACGCATGGTCGCGAGGTCCACGACACACGGCACACCGGTGAAGTCCTGCATGATCACGCGGGCCGGCGTGAACTGGATCTCCTGGCTGGGCTGCGCCTGGGAGTCCCAGCCGCCGAGCGCCCGGATGTGGTCGGCGGTGATGTTCGCGCCGTCCTCCGTGCGGAGCAGGTTCTCCAGCAGCACCTTCAGGCTGTAGGGGAGGCGCGCGGAGCCCTCGACCTTGTCCAGCCTGAAGATCTCGTACGACTCGTCGCCCACGCGCAGCGTGCTGCGGGCGTCGAAGCTGTTCGCCGACACGACAGTCTCCTTCATCAATGTGCGCGTAACCCCGCGCCGCGCCTCGCTTCGGCGGGCGCCGCGTGGTGCCGCCTCGGCCCGCCGACCATCCGCTAGGGTATGGATTAGTTAGGTAACCCTTACCTGCGGCCGTCCGCTGTGCGCCTTCGGCATATATCTCGATGTCGAGATAACTCTAGTACATCGCCGTGGAAGGGTCATGTCCGGCCGCCCCCGACACCCGGCCGGCACCCCGACGCCACCCGATCGACATCCCTTCACCCGCCCGCCCGGAAGCCGGGCCGGGCCGGGGCTCCGTGTCCGCTTCGGATACCTCATGACCGAACGTGACCGGGCCGGAGCGTCTGCTCGCGGTTGAGTACGTATCTCTTTCATCGATGTACCCACCCCGCGCCCCGGTCTACGGCATAGGATCATGCCGCGTCACCCCAGCCCCATCCGCACCGTCCGCACCATCCGTCACAGCGCGGATGGTGTGCGCCGACGTGCCCATGCCCCCCACACCCGTTGACAGGTATCTGCGTGTTACCGATATTCAGGACCGGTTCCGGCGACGGAGCCGCGCAGTGAGAATCAATCGACGTCTCGTTCTGCTCGTCACCGCACCACTGACCGTGGCCGTCACCTTCTCGGTGCTGGCCCTGGCCCCCGCCACCGAGAAGGCACTCCAGGCCGACCGGCTGGCCTCGATGGTCGACGCCGCGGCCGGTGCGGGCGAGTTGGCCCATCAGTTACAGCGGGAGCGGGCGGCGGCCACCGCGCTGGTCTCCGGACAGGGAGACGCGGAGACCTTCCGCTTACGCTCCGACGCGACCGACAGGAGCGTCACCGGCTTCCGGAGCCGGATCGAGGACCTGTCCGGGGTGCCGGGCAGCACCCGGGCCGCCCTGGACCGCATCCGGCGCTTCATCGACGACATGCCCGCGCTGCGGGCGCAGGCCCGTTCCGGCAGCAGCACGGTCTCCGCGCTCGCCTTCGGCTACCGGATCGTCATCGCCGACCTCAACGCATACCGCGACGGCATCGCGCAGGCGGACGGGGTCGACGCCGGGATCGCGGACCGCATCCGCGCCGCCGCCGCCCTCTCCGAGGCGGCCGAACACACCGCCCAGCAGCAGGTCACCGTGGCGAAGGCCCAGGCCGCCGGCGGCTTCACCATCGCCTCGCAGCGCACCTTCGACGCCGGCCGGCTCGGCTACACCGAATCGATCGGTGTGCTCTTCGACCTCGGCCCCGGCGAGTGGCGGACCTGGCTGGAGCGCACCCTCTCCGGAGCGAAGGCCATGGAGGCCCGCCGGCTGGAGGACGAGATCGGCCGCACGGGCGCCGGCAGAAACATCGATGTCGCCCCCGAGCGCTGGCAGAAGGCGTTCAACGACCGCCAGACGCTGCTGCGTTCGGTGGAGAAGCGGGTCGACGCCTCCGTCCGCGACACGGTGGAGGACGCCCGCTCCACGCTCCTGTGGACGGCCGGGGCCGAGATCGCCCTGGTGGTGCTGCCCCTGGTCGGCGCGTTCGTCGTCGCCGTCCGCCTGGGCCGCGTGATGATCCGGCGGCTGCGCGAGCTGCGCAACGCCGCCCACGAGGTCGCCCACACCGGACTGCCCGCCGTGATGGCCGAACTGTCCCGGCCCGGCGCGCTCAGCGGCGCGACGCCCGAGGAAGTGGCGCGGCGGACCGGCGATCCGGTCGGGACCACCGGCGAGGACGAGATCGGCGAGGTCGGTGAGGCGTTCAACGCGGTCCACCACGAGGCCGTCCGTCTCGCCGCCCAACAGGCCCACGTGCACGAGCAGTTCGCCGAGACGCTGGTCGGGGTCGCCCGCCGGGGAGCCCAGTTGACGGCCGTCATGGTGTCCGAACTGGACACCGTCCAGCGCGACGAGGCCGACCCCCAGCGGATGAGGACCTTCTTCGCCCTCGACCACCTCGCGATCCGCATGGAGCGCAACACCAACAGCCTGCTGGTGCTGGGGGGTTACGGAAACGCCCGCGTCCGCACCGCCGATGCCGCGTGTTCCTCCGTGATCGTGGCCGCGGCCCAGCAGATCGAACGCTTCGACCGGGTCTCCCTCGGTGTCGTGGAATCGGGGATCGGCATCGCCGCCCGTGCCGTGCACGACGTGGCGCACATCCTGGCGGAACTCCTGGACAACGCGACCCGGTTCTCCGCCCCCGGCACGCAGGTCGGCGTCGCCGTGTGGCGGCTGTGGGACCGGGCCGTGGTGCAGATCGTGGACGAGGGCGTGGGCATCCCCGCAGAACGCCGCGCCCTCCTCAACTCCGCGCTGCGCCGGCCGCAGGCGGGCATCGGGGACGTGCGGTCCATGGGGCTGCACGTGGTGGCGAGGATCGCCGCGCGTCACGGCATCGTGGTCGAACTGCGCGGTTCGTCCGGCCCCGGCACCATCGCCGAGGTCACCCTGCCGGCGAAGGTGCTGGCCGCCGCCCCGGTGGAGGCGCCGGCGGCCGGTCCGGCCGCCGGCCGGGACGACGAGGTGCGCTACGAGGCGCCCCGGCCCGTCGCACCACCCGTCCGCAGACGGTCGGCCGCCCCGGCCGCGCGGCCCGGGGGCGGCGGCCTCCCGGCAGGGCCGCCGCCCGGTCCCGCCCCGCGCGACCACGGCACCGCGCCCGCGCCGCATCCCGTGCACGACGAGACGGCCCCGGCCGCCCCGGCGGTCAGTTCCTCGGGGCTGCCGCTGCGGCAGCGGGGCGCTCCCCAGCACCGGCCCGCACCGGGCCGGCGGGAGGACGCGGGACAACGGGACGGCGCCGGGGCCCCCAGGCCCTCGCCCCGCCGCCGGGACTCCCGGCAGGTCTCCGACGTCCTGGCCGCGTACGCCCAGGGCATCAGCCGGAGCACGAACAACCGCGGGCGCTCCCCCGCCGACGACGACACCGAACGGACCGAGACATGACCTCTCCCACCGACCTGAACTGGATCCTGAGCGGTTTCGCCGCGCGCATCCCGGAGGTCACCCAGGTGATCGCCGTCTCCGTGGACGGCCTCGCGCTGGCCTACGCCGGTGTGGAGCGCGACGACGCCGAGCGGCTGGCGGCCATCGCCTCCGGTGTCGTCAACCTGCTGTCGGCCGCTGCCCAGTTGACGCGCACCGACCCCGTCGAGCACAGCCTCACCGCGATGGAGGGCGGCTACATGTTCTCGATGGCCGTCTCCAGCGGCGCGTCCCTGCTGGTGACCACCACCAGGGACGCGGACATCGGCGAGGTCAGCTACATGATGTCCGAACTGATCAACCAGGTCGGCGACGCGCTGTCTCCCCAGGTCCGCGACGCGGGCCTGCCGCAGGCGCGCTGACCGCCACCCGGTGCGCGCCCTCCTCCCCGTCCCCCGTCCGTCCCCCTCCCGATGAGAGCCCTCATGTTCTTCGACATGTCCCGCACCCGCCGCAGACTGCGGCCGGCCGTCGCCACCGCCCTCGCCCTCGGCCTGGCCGCCGTCACCGGATGCAGCGGTGACAGCGGCGACGACGCCACGGTGAAGGTCGGCCTGGTGGCCTCCCTGTCCGGCACGTACGAACCGGTCGGCACCGAGCTGCGGGCCGGCTTCGAGCTGTATCTGAGCACCCACGACAACAAGCTCGGCGGCCGGAAGGTGAAGCTCGTCGTGGCGGACGAGGGCGACGGGCCGCCGACCGCCGTCCCGGCGGCGACCAAGCTGGTCAAGAAGGACAAGGTCGACGTGCTGACCGGCCTCGTCAGCGGCGGTTCGGTCAACGCGGTGCTGCCGCTGGTCACCCAGGCGAAGATCCCGTTCCTGGGCTCGAACGCCCGGCCGCCCGTCAAGGACATCGAGTACGTCTGGACGACGAGCTTCCTGTCCGACGAGCCGGGCAGGGCCATCGCCCCGTACGTGAAGAAGACGGTCGACGGACCGGTCTACGCGATCGGCCCGGACTACCAGGGCGGTTACGACGAACTGCGCGGTTTCACCGAGGAGTTCAAGCGGATCGGCGGGAAGCTCGCCAACCCCGGCGGGAAGACGACCTGGACGCCGTTCCCGAAGACGACCAACTTCATGCCGTACTTCGCCGAGATCGCGAAGACGGACGCCAAGGCGGTGTACTGCTTCTACGCCGGGAAGGCCGCGATCGACTTCGCCAAGCAGTACGCCCAGTCCGACATCGCCGATCTGCCGCTGTACACGGCCTTCGTGACCGAGGGCAGCGTCCTCCAGGCGCAGGGCGCCGCGGCGAAGGACATCTACTCGGTCCTGAACTACGCGGCCGACCTCGACAACGCCGCCAACCGGAAGTTCGCGGCCGACTGGACGGCCGAGCACGACACGCAGCCGACCACGTACGCGATGGCGTCGTACGACGCCGCGGCGGTGCTGGACAAGGCCGTCGCCAACGCGGCGAAGAAGGGCGAGGTGACGCCGAAGACGATCAACGAGGCGATCGCGGACCTGGGCCAGATCGACAGCCCGCGCGGGGCCTGGGAGTTCGGCGACAAGGCGCACTCGCCGGTGCAGACCTGGTATCTGCGCCAGGTGCGGCAGGACGGCGGCCAGCTGGCCAACGTCATGGTCCAGGACCTGGCGACGCTCGGCAGCTGACATGGGACTCCTGGACGCCCACCTCGTACCGGCGGTGGACGGCGTGGCCTACGGGCTGCTGCTGTTCGTGGTCGCCGCCGGTCTGAGCCTCGCCTTCGGCACCGCGGGCGTGCTGAACCTGTCGCACGGCACGCTGTACGCGATCGGCGCCTACACGGGCGCCGAGCTGAGCGACGGCACCTGGGGCGGGCTGGCCCTGGGGCTGGTCGCCGGGACGGCCGCGGCGTGCGCGGCCGGAGTGGGGCTGTCCGCCGCGACGGCCCCGCTCGCGCGGCGCGGCCATCTCGCCCAGGCCCTGCTGACGTTCGGACTCGCCCTGATCGGCGGCGATCTGCTGGTCCAGTTGTTCGGCGCGGACGAACTCCCGGTACGCGTCCCCGAGGCGCTCGACACCTCGGTGACGCTGCTGGGTCACCGGTATCCCGCGTACCGGCTCGGCTTCATCGTGATGGCCGTGCTGCTCGCGGCGCTCGGCACCTGGGTGCTGACCCGGACCCGGATGGGCACGGCGGTCCGGGCGTCCGCCGACGATCCGCAGATGCTGGCCGCCACCGGGCACAGCCCCCGGGCGGTGCACACCGGTGTGCTCGCGGCGGCGGGGGCGCTCGCCGGGGCGGCGGGGGTGCTCGGGGCACCGATCATCGGCCCCGGCCCCGGCACCTCCGAGAACGTGCTGATGCTGTCCCTGGTGGTCGTCGTCCTCGGCGGGCTGCGCTCGCTGTGGGCGACGTTCGCGGCGGCCGTCGCGGTGGGCGAGGTGCAGACGCTGGGCGTCTCGGTGGCACCGGACCTGGCACCGTATCTGCTCTTCGCGGCGATGGCGGCGGTGCTCGTCGTCCGCCCCCGCCTCGCGGAGCCGGAGGCCGCGCAGGGCCCGCAGGACTCCTCCCCCGATCCGCTCGAACGGCTCCGCCGCCGGATCGCGGGGCGGCTGCGCGGCCGGCTCCCCGACATGCGCCCGCTCCCCGGCATCGGCCGGCTCCCGGGCGGCCCCACGTGGCGTCGGGCCGTTCCTCCGCTCGTATTCCTCGCCGTGCTGATCGCCCTGCCGGGGATGCTCGACGCGTACAGCATCTCGCTGGCCGGGTCGGCCCTCGCGCTCGGACTGCTCGCGGTGAGCGTCACCGTCCTCACCGGCTACGCCGGTCTGCCCACCCTCGGCCAGACCGCGCCGTTCGCCGTCGGCGCGTACGCCACCGCCAATCTCGCGGACGCGGGGTGGACCGCCGGCCCCGTCCAGCTCGTCCTGTCGGCGCTCGCGGCGGCGGTCTTCGCCGCGGTGACGGGCCCCGCCGTGATCCGGGCGCGCGGGACCACGGTCCTGATGATCACCCTGGCCGTCGGCGAGCTGACCAGTGTGGTGATCAACCAGGTCAAGTCCCTCACCGGCGGCGCCGACGGACTCGTCGGCTTCCCCGCCACCCGGGCGCCGTGGAGCGGGGAGGGGATGACCGGGGAGAGCGAGCTCTACCGCTACGCGCTCGTCGTCACCGTCGTCGCCGTGGCCGCCACCCTCCTCGTGCTGCGCTCCCCGGCCGGGAAGCTGCTGACCGGCGTCCGGGGCGCCGAGGCGAGAATGCGCGCCTCCGGGCACCCGGTGGGGCGCTATCTGCTGGTCGCGTACATCGGTGCCGGTGCGCTCGCGGGCGTCGGCGGTTCGCTGATGGTCTCCGTGCAGCAGTACCTCTCCCCCGCCGACGTCGGCTTCGAGATCGCCGCGTTCGCGCTGCTGGCCGTCGTCATCGGCGGGACCACGTCCGTCGTCGGCGCGGTGCTGGGCGCCGGACTCATCGTCATGACCCGGGACTGGGTGGCCGGCTCCTGGCCGGGACACGGTCCGCTGCTGCTCGGCGCGCTGTTCGTCGCGGCGGTGTACGTGCTGCCGCGCGGCCTGGCCGGGCTGCTCGGCGGCGCGGCCGGGCGCGCCCCGGACGGTCCGCCGCCCGGGGAACCGCCCCCGTCCGCACCCGTATCGGCCCCGGCCGGGAAGGCCACCACGACCCCATGACACCCGCCCCGACACCCTCGGACCCCGTACCGCCGCTGCTGGAACTGAGCGGCCTCACCCGGAGGTACGGCAGCCTCACCGCCGTGGACGGCGTCAGCCTGCGGCTGCCCCCGGGCGCCCGGCACGCCGTCATCGGCCCCAACGGAGCGGGCAAGACGACCCTGCTCGACCTCATCGCGGGCACCGACCGGCCCGACCGGGGCAGGATCACCCTGAACGGCACCGATGTCACCCGTCGGAGCACGGCGCGGCGAAGCCGGCTCGGCATCGCGCGCAGCTTCCAACAGCCTTCGGTGATTGGCGAGTTGACGGTGCTGGACAATGTCGTGCTGGCCGGCCGGCCGCACCACCCGAAGCGCCGCGGCGCCTGGCGCCGCCCGTCCCTCCGCCGGTCGCACATCGAGTCCGCGCTCCGCCATCTCGACACGGTCGGCCTGGCCGGCCTAGCCCACCGGCCGGCCGCCACGCTCTCCCACGGCGGGCGCCGCATGCTGGACCTCGCCGCCGCTCTGGCCGGCGACCCGCGCCTCCTCCTCCTGGACGAGCCCGCGGCCGGGCTGACCGACCGCGACATCGGACGCCTGCTCGACCTGCTCGGCGCGCTGCCGGAGAGCGTCGCCGTCGTCCTGGTCGAGCACCACGTCGACGTCGTCGCCCACCTCGCGTCGACGGTGACCGTGCTGACGGCGGGACGCGTCCTGCTCACCGGTCCGACCCAGGAGGTGCTCACCCATCCGGAGGTACGCGCGGCGTACCACGGGGGCGGGGCACCGGCGGGAGGCGGCGGGGGCGCGTCCGGCTCGCGGACGGCGGACTCCGGGGCGAGCGGGTCCCGTACAGGGACGGCTGCGGACACCGACACGGGACTGCCCGGCACCCGGGCGGCCACGGACACGGACGCGGGCGAACCCCGTACCGGCACGGCAGCAGACCCCGAAGCGAGAGGATGACCGGCCCCGATGCTCGAACTGACCGGCCTCACGGCGGGCTACCACGGTGGCACCGTCCTGCACGGGCTCGACCTGTCGGTGCCCGCCGGCGCGGTGCACGCCGTCGTCGGCCACAACGGCGCCGGCAAGTCGACCCTCGTCCACACCGTCGCCGGGCTGATACGCCCCGGGGCCGGCACCGTCCGCCTCGACGGGCAGGATGTGACGGGGTGGCCGCCGCACCGGATCGCACGGGCCGGCATCGGGCTCGTGCCGCAGGGGCGCCGCGTCTTCGCCGGGCTCACGGTCGCCGAGCACCTGCGGCTGTCGTACCGCCCGCCCCGGCGCGGCGACACCACCCGCCCCAGCGTGTGGACACCGGCGCGGGTGCTGGAACTGCTGCCCCGGCTGGGCGAGCGCCGGAGCCACCGGGGTTCGGCGCTGTCGGGCGGTGAGCAGCAGATGCTGGCGCTGGCCAGGGCGCTGCTGGGTTCGCCGCGCGTGCTGCTGCTCGACGAGCCGACCGAGGGGCTGGCCCCGGCGCTCGTCCGGCAGGTGCACGACCTGATCGCCACACTGGCGGACGAGGGCATCGCCGTCCTCCTGGTGTCCCCCAGCCCGGTCCTGGCCGCCGCATGCGCCGGGACGCTGACGGTCCTCACCTCGGGGCGGACGACCCTGAGCCTGGACGGCGCACGGGTCCGGGCGGACCCCACCGAGCTGAACGCCGCGCTGGAACTCGCACCGGCCGCGGGGCCGCCGGGTGGGCCGGAGCGGTAGGGGCGGAGCGGTACGGGCCGCCGGGGATGCCTTGAGGCACGGCCCCGCACCCACCCCCGGCCCTCCCCTACCGGCCCACCCCCTCCCCCGGCCCCTCGCTCACCCGGCCTTGATGCTGTGCCCGCCGAATCCGCTGCGCCGGTCGGAGCCGTTGTTCTGGTCCTGCCACCACGCGTCGAACTCCGGCTGGCCCATGGCCGACCAGTCGGGGGTGTGCTCGACCTGCGCGGCGCCCATCCTGCGGGCCAGGGCGACCATGGCCGACCCGATCGCGCCCCGGCCGGCGTCGTAGGTGTCCAGGATCTCCTGCCAACCGCCCCCGGCCGTCCAGGCGTTCTCCAGGGCCAGGGCGTCCTGGAGGGCCTTGACGCTGCCGCCGCCGATGTGCGGCCGGGCGACGCTGGCGGCGTCACCGACGAGGACCGCACGGTCGGAGGCGTAGTGCGGGACCTCCAGGTCGTAGATGGGCTGGATGAAGGTGGTCTCGGCGGGGGTGCGGAGCACGCGGGCAGCCCAGTAGGGCGGGAAGTGGTCGGCGACGAGACCGCGCAGGTACTCGGTGAGCGCCGCGTTGAGCCGGCCCGGCGGCAGCGACGTCGGGGTCCGCAGGTCCGGGTGGAGCCCTTCGGTCTGCGGCGGGGTCGTGTAGAGGACCCAGTTGAGGCGGTGCCCTCCGGAACCGTCCGGAATGCGGTAGATCATGCAGTGACCGCCGGGGAAGACGATGTTGTGCGCGTCGCGGCCGTCCGAGGGAAGGCCGGCGACGTCCGACGACGTACCGCGCCAGCCGATGTACCCGGCGTACGCGGCGTCCGCGCCGGGGAACATGGCCTCGCGGACGACGGAGCGGTAGCCGTCCGCACCGATCACGAGGTCGAAGCGCTCGCGCTCGCCGCCGTCGAGGCGCAGCGTGACGCCGTCGGCGTCCGGTTCGACACCGGTGACGACCGCGCCGGACCGGTAGGAGACACCCTGCGGCACGCGTCGGCGCAGTTCGCTCCACAGGGAGCCCCAGCTGTAGGCGCGGAAGGGGAACGGCTGCTCCCCGATGACGCGTCCGTGCTCCGCGCCGCCGTCACGCGCGCTCCACACCCGCCGGGTCAGCGGGGCCCAGGGCATCTCCGGGGCCACGTAGCCGGCGTCCCTCAGCTCCTCGAACCGGTCGCTGTGGAGGGCGATGCCCACGCCCCGGTCCCGGAGCCGGTCGTCGGCGCGTTCCAGGACGGTGATCCGCTCGGCCCCGCCGCGCGACGCGGCCAAGGCCGCGGCACATCCCGCGATGCTGCCGCCGACCACGGCGACGCTGCCTCCACGCATGACTGGCGCTCCTCTCCTCCGCTGTCCGGCCGCCGCCCCAGCCGTAACTCCGCCTGTACGCACGCCCGTTGATCACACAGAACCCTATCGGGAGCGCGAGCCCGACGATCACCTCCCACGACGAGGCGGACCACCCCGCACGCCGGGCACCGCCCGGACGGCCGCCCCCGGCGTGCCGGACCCGCGCACCGGGGGGACCATGACGACGGAAACGTCTGAGCGCCTCCCGTACCACCCCCGCCCCCGGTGGGCTCGTTCACCCACCCGTCACCCGAACACCACACCCCGACACAGGGTTCATCTCATATGTGAGATAGCCTTCCGGCATGTCAGACGACTACCTCGTACGTATCGGCAAGCTCATCCGTGACGCCCGTCAGCACCGGGGCTGGACACAGAGCCAGCTGGCCGAGGCGCTGGGCACCAGCCAGAGCGCCGTGAACCGCATCGAGCGCGGCAATCAGAACATCAGCCTTGAGATGATCGCGCGCATCGGTGAAGCACTCGACAGTGAGATCGTGTCACTCGGCTACGCGGGCCCGATGCACCTGAGGGTGGTCGGCGGCCGCCGGCTCTCCGGGGCCATCGACGTGAAGACGAGCAAGAACGCCTGTGTCGCCCTGCTCTGCGCGTCGCTGCTCAACAAGGGCCGTACGGTGCTGCGCCGGGTGGCGCGCATCGAGGAGGTCTACCGGCTCCTCGAAGTCCTCAACTCCATCGGTGTGCGCACCCGTTGGATCAACGACGGCACGGATCTGGAGATCGTCCCGCCGGCCCGCCTGGACATGGACGCGATCGACGCGGACGCCGCGCGCCGGACCCGGTCGATCATCATGTTCCTCGGCCCGCTGCTGCACCGCATGGACCGCTTCAAGCTGCCGTACGCCGGCGGCTGCGACCTCGGTACGCGGACGATCGAGCCGCACATGATCGCGCTGCGCCGCTTCGGCCTGGACATCGCCGCGACGGAGGGCATCTACCACGCGCAGGTCGACCGTTCCGTCACCCCCGGCCGCCCCATCGTCCTGACCGAGCGCGGCGACACCGTGACCGAGAACGCCCTGCTGGCGGCCGCCCGCCACGACGGCACCACGGTCATCCGCAACGCCTCCTCCAACTACATGGTCCAGGACCTCTGCTTCTTCCTGGAGGCGCTGGGCGTACGGGTGGACGGCGTCGGCACCACGACCCTCACCGTGCACGGCGTCCCGACGATCGACGTGGACGTCGACTACTCCCCGTCCGAGGACCCGGTCGAGGCGATGAGCCTGCTGGCCGCCGCCGTGGTCACCGAGTCGGAACTGACGATCCGCCGGGTCCCGATCGAGTTCCTGGAGATCGAGCTGGCCGTCCTGGAGGAGATGGGCGTCGACTGCGACCGCTCCGCGGAGTACGCGGCGGACAACGGCCGCACCCGCCTGGTCGACCTGACGGTCCGCCCCTCCAAACTGGAGGCGCCGATCGACAAGATCCACCCGATGCCGTTCCCCGGCCTCAACATCGACAACGTCCCCTTCTTCGCGGCCATCGCCGCCTCCGCCCACGGCCAGACCCTCATCCACGACTGGGTCTACGACAACCGCGCCATCTACCTCACCGACCTCAACCGCCTCGGCGGCCGCCTCCAACTCCTCGACCCCCACCGCGTCCTGGTCGAAGGCCCCACCCGCTGGCGCGCCGCCGAAATGATGTGCCCCCCGGCCCTCCGCCCGGCCGTCGTCGTCCTCCTCGCCATGATGGCGGCCGAGGGCACCTCGGTCCTGCGCAACGTCTACGTCATCAACCGCGGCTACGAGGAGCTGGCGGAGCGGTTGAACTCGGTGGGGGCGCAGATCGAGATCTTCCGGGACATCTGACGGGCAGGGTGTCGTGCCCCTTGGAGACAAGGGGCACGACACCGCGACATGGTGCCTGACCTGCGAATACTTGCCTTCACAACCTTTCGCTGATCTCTGCTGCCTTTCAGCACCTTGTGCAACGCGTGCGCAAGATGATCTTGATGGGTCGACGACGCGTCAGGTGAACCCGAGCGGTCTCCAGGCGATCAGCCGCGAGGTGAACGACCTCTGCCGCAAGGTCCGGCGCATCGCCGTCGACCTGGTCGACGCCTGGGGCATTCCGCCCGAGATGCCGCGCGCGCCGGACCTGGCGGGCCGAGCCGAAGCGGGCAGCGGCCCGTCGGCCGTTCACCAGCGCGGGGTGCGCACCGCCGAAGGGCCGTCGTCGCCGCGCAGCGGGCGCGGGGGCTGATTGAGGATGTCGCGGGCCGTACTGCCGTCGCCGCCCGGCGGGGGCCGCCAGCGACGGGCCCGGCCGCCGAGAAGGAGGGCCACGCGGCCCAGGAGCAGGGCGAGTGTCCCTTTGGTCCGTTTCACGGTGTTTCCCTCCAGGGGGTCTGGGAATATCCACCGCGCATCTGAACAATAGACATCTGTACGGGCCGGGCGGAGCCATCGGAAGCTGACGAGGGGGTCGGGTGGGCGGCATCGGTGAGGGCGACGGCCGGTCGACGGGCCCGGGCGAGCAGACGGCGGGGACGGCGCCGGAGGCACAGCTGTCCGAGGACGCCGTCCGGGTGTTCCGCTGGGTGAGCGACCAGGGCTCGTGCGACGTTCGCACCGTGGGCGCGATGCTGGGCCTGCCGGAGAACTGCGCGGCATCGGCGGTGCGGACCCTGACCGACCTCCTGCTGCTGAGGCATGTGCCCGAGGACCCCGACCGGCTGGTGCCGGTGTCCCCGGACGCGGCCATCGCCGCGCTCATCGCACCGAAGGAGGCGGGGCTGCGCCGGCAGCTCGCCGAGATCGACCAGCTCCGCGGCGAGCTGGCGCTCCTGACCCCGCTCTACACGGAGGGCCGGCGAAGATGGCAGGGGCGGCCGGCGCTGACGGAGGTCACGGACCTGAAGACCGTCGTCGGTATGATCACCGAGGCCACCATGCGATGTCGGCGCGAAGTGCGCACCTGCCACCCCGGCGGGGGCCGCTCCCCGGCTCTCCTGGAGCAGGCCTTCGTCCGGGACCGGGACATGCTGCGCAGAGGAGTGCGGATGCGCACGCTGTACCAGCACACGGCCCGCTACCACCTGCCCACCCAGGAGTACGCGCGGCGGATGACCGCCGAGGGGGCCGAGATCCGGACGCTGAGCGAACTGTTCGGCAGGATGGTCGCCTTCGACGGGGAGACGGTGTTCATCCCGCACCAGGACGACCTGGACGCGGCCATCGTCATCCACGACCCGTCCACGGTGGCGTACCTGTGCACGACCTTCGACCACGCCTGGTCGCTCGCGGAGCCCTACCAGCCGGCGTGGACGGAGAGTTCGGCGCGCGACGAGGTGAAGCAGGCCATCGTGCGCCTGCTGGCCGAGGGCATGAAGGACGAGATGGTGGCCCGGCGGCTGGGGATGTCGCTGCGCACCTGCCGCAAGCACATAGCCGAGATCATGGAGCAACTGGGCGCGGCCAGCCGCTTCCAGGCCGGATATCTCGCCCGCGTGCAGTCCTCCGGCCCGGCCGCCACGGCCCCGGGAACCGCCTGAGCGCCCCGGCGGCGCCCCCGGCGCCGCGCCGGAGGGGTCCCGCCCCTGGATCTTCCGGACACGGCCCAGGGCCTGTCCCGCGAAGATCCGCCGGACAGGCCCTAGCACCGCGTGTCCCTCGCGCTCGCCTGCTCCCGGGCGAACAGCAGGGTCAGCCAGGGGAGTTCGTACCGCACGCACTCCTCGGCCGCCTCGGTGTGCGCGGTCACCTCGGGGCAGAGCGGCGGGGGCAGGACGCCGACATCGATCAGGTTCTCCAGGGCCCGTTGCGCGGCCCGGCCCTCCACGCCCAGGGCGCGGGCCGCGGTGGGGAGGGAGAAGGCGGGGCCCGGCAGCGCCGCCAGGGCGTCGAGGGTGTCGCGGGCGGGCAGGGGCAGCCGGGCCCAGGTGCCCGCGAGCCTGGTGCGGACCCCGACACCGCCGGACGCCAGCTCGTCCAGGGCCTCCGCCGGGTGCTCCAGCCGGTCCGCGTACTGGCCGAGCGGCATGTGGCGCAGCACGCAGAGGCGGTTGCCGGCCGCGCGCAGGGCGAACGGAAGCAGCCCGGTGGCGGCGACGATACGCGCGGCGGCGGCCGGTTCGGCGGCCGCCCGGGTCCGGCCGATGATCCCGCCGAGCAGGCCCAGGGCCTCGTCGGGGGTGAGCGGCGGGAGTTCGGTCCGGTGCGCGGCCTCCAGGCCGGGCAGCCGGCTCCGGGAGGTGACCAGCGCGGCGGTGGTACCCGAGGGCGGCAGCAGCGGGCCGAGGGCGGCAGCGTCCGGAGCGTCGTCCAGGACCAGCAGGATCCGCCGCCCGGACAGCCAGGACCGCCAGGCGGTCGCGGCCTCCTCCCGGCCGGCCGGCAGGCGTTCCGTACAGCCCAGGGCGCGGGCCAGCTCCGCCAGCACCGAGGCCCACGGGCGTATGGAACCGTCCTCGGCGCAGAGCCGGGTGGCGACCACGCCGTCCGGGTAGTGGGCGGCCAGGCGGTGCGCCACGTGCACCGCCAGAGCCGTCTTGCCGACACCGGCCGGTCCGGTGAGCAGTACCGGCGGACCGCCCTCGCCGCCCAGCCGCGCGGCGACCGCCTCCGCCTCACGCGCCCGCCCGGTGAAGTCGGCGAGGCCGGGCGGCAGCAGCCGGGGCCCGGTGGCAGCGCCGCTCGGCCGGGGCGGGGCGGCGTCCGCGAGCACGGCGCGGTAGGCGCCCCGCACCGCCGTGCCGGGCTCCAGCCCCAGCTCGCGGGAGAGCTGCTGCCGGCAGTCGTCGTACGCGGCCAGCGCCTCCGTGCGGCGGCCGACCCGGTGCAGCGCGGTGATCTGGGCGGCGCGCAGCCGCTCCCGCAGCGGGTGGCGGGCGACCATCTCGTCCACGGTGTCGGCGACCGCGGCCGCGTCACCCGTCTCCAACTGCGCCTCCGCCCACGCCTCGTACACCGCGAGCCGGCGCACATGGCGGCGTGCGACGGCGGCGCGCAGCACATCGGCGCGGCCCGCGAGATCGCTGAAGGGCTCATGCCGCCACAGGTCGAGTGCCTGGCGGTAGAACCGGGCGGCGCGGCTCGGGGCGCCCGCACGCACCTCGGCGTCACCGCGGCGGGCCAGTTCCTCGAAGCGCAGGCTGTCGCACTCGTCGGCGCCCAGATGCAGGACATACCCGCCGGGACCGTGGTGCAGCCGGCCCAGATCGCCGGGGTCCAGGACCCGCCGCAGCGTCGACA
This sequence comes from Streptomyces sp. NPDC001515, assembly GCF_053597115.1. NCBI lineage: Bacteria > Bacillati > Actinomycetota > Actinomycetes > Kitasatosporales > Streptomycetaceae > Streptomyces > Streptomyces sp. NPDC001515. The sequence goes on along the minus strand of NZ_JBSFHN010000008.1, from coordinate 107,511 downwards.
CGTACACCTGGAGGTTCTTGCGGGCCGTGCGCGGCGGGTCGTCCGGCCAGACGGCGTCGGTCAGTTCCTCCAGGGAGACCGGCGCGTTCGGCCGGGTCAGCAGGACCGCCAGGACCAGACGCTGCTTCAGCGGGCCGAGCGGCAGCACAAGCCCGTCTCGGGTGGCGCGCAGCGGGCCGAGCAGGTCGATCCGCAGACGCGCGCCGGCGCGTTCTCCCGCCGCCCCGGACTCCGCCTCCCCGGGGCGGGTTTCCGCAAAGGTATCCGTCATATTTCCCTCAACCCCTTCCCCAGCCGGTGTCGTCGGAGTTCGGGGAGCAGAGAACAATGGCGTGCACGAAAGCCTCCGGGGAGCGGTCGGGGGGGTGAGCGAATCCGCGAGGAGCCGTGAATTCGGCGGGAATACGAGGGAATTCCCGCCGTTCTTCACAGCATGGTCACAAGCCGGGGGCGCGGCCATGGGCTTGAGGATGGCTCAAGGTGCATGCAGCAACAGACCCGCCGGGACGAAGGGTGGACAAGCCTCATAGCGGGGTGAAACGGCCGACCGGCCGCGCGGGCGGACGGCCCCGCTCCCGTACCGGCTCCGAACCGGACCCCAACCACTGCCGAACCGGCGCCGCGCACGCTGGCGCCGCATGCCCAGGTGACCGAGGAGGTGACGCGATGCGACTGGCGGAGATCATCGAACTGCGTCCGGTGCCCGCCGCCGGGCTGCTCGCCACCCTCACCAGACGCTGCCCGCTGAGCTGCGCCCACTGCTCCACCTCGTCCGGCCTCCGGGGCGAGGACACCCCCGCCGACGCGCTGCGCCGGTTCGTCGGCGGCTTCACCCCCGGCGACCGCCCGCAGGTCCTCATGCTCACGGGCGGTGAACCCCTGCTGCGGCCCCGGCTCGTGGACGGCCTCGCCGGACTCGCCGCGCGGGCCGGGACCCGGACGGCCGTCCTGAGCGGCATGTTCTTCGCGGCCGACGGACGGATACCGGCCCGCATCATGCGCGCGCTGCGCCACATCGACCATTTCTCCGCCAGCATCGACGTATTCCACGAACGCGAGGTGCCGCGCGCGGCGGTATTCCGCGCGGTGCACCACATCATGGAAAAAGGAATCGACGCGAGTTTCCATGTCGTGGGCCTTTCACCCGACGACCCCTATCTCGCGGACGTCACCGCCGCCATCCGGACCGAGTTCCGGGACCGCGCGGCCGTCCTCGTCAACCACGTACGCCCGGCCGGACGCGCCGCGCACTGGGCGGCCGCGCGCCCGCTGGGCGGAGCCGGGCAGCGCCCCGCCCCGTGCGCCATGGCGGCCTGGCCGACCGTGGCCTTCGACGGGACCGTCACCGCCTGCTGCAACCAGCGCGTGGTGGACGCCCGCCCCGCGCCGCCGCACCTGCGGCTCGGCCACATCGCCGTCGACGACTGGACGGACATACGGCGCCGCTGCCAGGAGTCGCCCGTGCTGCGCACCCTGCGGACCGCCGGCGCCGGCTCCTGCGCGGACTGCCGGACCCTGGCGCGGCGCCCCGGGGCGCTGGGGGCGGCGCGGGCAGCCGGGTCCAGCCCCGCCGCCGGCGCGATGGACGTGCTCGGCGCCCGGCTCCAGCGCGACGCGGGGGCCGAGACGCTGCTGCGCCGGTACGGCACCGGTCGGTACGCGCCGCTCGTGCTGCTCGGCGGCCGGGACGGCGAGGAGGCACCCGCGTGAGAAGCACCGGCGCCACCTCGCCGGCCGCCGCGCTGCTGCGGCTGGAACTCTCCCTCGTCCAGCCGGTGTTGCGGTCGGCCGCCGCCCGCATGTGGCGCTCCGGCCCCGGGCTCCCCGCCCGCTACCGCCACTACCTGCACACCATGCACCAGGTGATCCGCGCCTCCGTCCCCCTCATGGAACGGGCCGCCGGGCACTGCGAGGCGCTGCCGCACGACCCGGTGGCACTGCCGCTCGCCCGGTACCTGCGGGCGCACGCCGAAGAGGAACGCGGCCACGACGACTGGCTGCTCACGGACGCAGCCGTCTGCGGGGCGCCGCCCGGCGAGCTGACCGCCGCCGTCCCGCCCGCCCGGGTCGCCTCCCTCGTCGGGGCCCAGTACTACTGGATCGAGCACAGCCATCCGGTGGCCCTGCTCGGCTACATCGCCGTGCTGGAGGGCAACGCACCGGCCCCCGGCCTGGCCGCCAGGCTCGCGAGGGAGACCGGGCTGTCGCCCGCCGCCTTCGAGACCGTACGCCTGCACGCCGACCTCGACGACGGGCACAGCGCGGACCTGGACCGGCTCATCGGCCGGCTGCCGCTGAGCCCGCAACAGCGCTCCCTGATCGCCGTCAGCGCGCTGCACACCGTCACCGCACTCGCCGAGCTGTTCGACCGCATCGCCACGGGACCACACACATCGGGGAGCACCCATGACTGACCCTGCGGACGACCGCGACCGCCTGCGCGCACTGGAGGACGCCGGGTTCCCGCTGCACAGCCTCTCGCCCGAGCAGCGGGACGTACTCCGGGACCTCAGCGCGGAGGAACTGACCCTGCTGCTGGGCCTCAAGGAGCGGCTGGACGCGGCCGAGCCAGAGGTACAGGCGCACAGCGAGATCGCCGGCGGAGCGCTGTTCTGATGACCACCGCCACACGGACGAAGTGCCCCGACTGCCCCGAACCGCCACCGGACGGCGCGGCCTTCTGCCCCCGGTGCGGGACCGCCTGCGTCCCGGCGGCAGGTTCCGGCGCGGCCGAGGAACGCCGGGTGGTCACCGTCGTCTTCTGCGACCTCGTCGGCTCCACGGCCCTGTCCGGACGGCTCGACCCGGAGACGCTGCGCACGGTGACCCTGCGGTACTTCGCGCTGATGCGGACCCGTATCGAGGAACACGGTGGCACGGTGGAGAAGTTCATCGGCGACGCCGTGATGGCGGTCTTCGGCGTCCCCGCCCGCCACGAGGACGACGCCCACCGGGCCCTGGCCGCCGCCCGCTCCATGGTCACCGGCCTCGACGGCCTCAACGCCGACCTGGACCGCAGGCACGGAGTACGGCTCGCCGTCCGCATCGGCGTGAACACCGGCGAGGTCGTGGTGAACGCCGACCCGACGGCCCGGCAGGCCCTGGTCTCCGGCGAAGTCGTCAACATCGCCGCCCGCCTCGAACAGCACGCCGGCACGGGCGAGATCCTCATCGGCCCCGCCACCCTCCGCGCCGCCGGACCCTCGGCGGTCACCGAACCGGCCGGGGCGCTCGCCCTCAAGGGCGTCGTGGCCCCCGTACCCGCCCACCGCCTGGTCGCACTCCACGAGGACGACCCGGAACGGGTCCGGCGATTCGACACCCCCTTCATCGGCCGCGAACAGGAACTCGCCGAACTCCGGCTGCTGCTCCGCAAACTGGCCACCGACCCCCGCTCGCACCTGGTCACCGTCTACGGCGAGGCGGGCCTCGGCAAGACCCGGCTGCTGCGCGAATGGCTGCGGGACTGCCCGGCGTACGGGGAAGGCAGATGCCGCCCGTACGGCGAGACCGGGACCCTCGCACCGCTCGCCGAAGCGGTGCGCCAAGTGCTCCTGGCCGTCGGGGAGGACGCCGGGCTCGCCCGGCTGCCGGCCCCGGAGCGGACCGAGGCGGACCATGCGCTGCGCCTCCTGCGCGGCGGACTGCTCGCGGACGGCACCCCCAGCCCCTCCACCGACGACACGCTCATGGCCCTGGCCTGCCTGCTGGACGCCCTCTCGCGGGAACGGCCCGTGGTGCTCGTCCTGGACGACTGCCACTGGGCGTCCGCGCCGCTGCTCGACCTCGCGGACCGGCTGCTGGACGAACTCGACCGCTCCGCCGTCGCCCTGGTGTGCGCCGCACGCCCCGAACTCCTGGAGACCCACCCGGGGTGGGGCAGCGGCCGGATGCGCTCCGCCTCCCTCATGCTCACCCCGCTCACGCGCCAGGAGGCCGCGGCCCTGGCCGGCGAACTCGTCGAGGTCGCCGCCCACCGCCAGGGCGTGCTGGAGAGCGCGCTCGACCGCGCCGAGGGCAACCCGCTCTACCTGGAACACCTGACGGCCGTGGCCGCCGAGTGCGACGACCTGCCGCTCACCGTGCACGCCCTGCTCGGCGCCCGCATCGACGCGCTGCCGCCCGAGGAGCGGACCCTGCTGCAACTCGCCGCCGTCCTGGGCCGCGAGTTTCGCCGCGCCGACCTGACCGGGCTGGCCGCCGCCGAGGAAGCGCGAACCGCCGACTCCGCCACCGGCCTGCTGCGCGGACTGCTGCGGCGGCGGCTCATCGAGACCGGCGACCGCAGCCGGGCCGCGAGCGCCGTGCTCCGGTTCGGCAGCGCCCTCGTCCAGGAGACCGCGTACCGGGGGATGGCCAAGAAGGTGCGCGCCCGGCGGCACGAGCACGCCGCCCGGGTCCTGACCGGGCGGGAGGCGGGAGACGCCGCCGCCGGCACCCACCTGGCGCGCGCCCACCGGCTCCTGACCGAACTCGGCGCGCACGACGAGGACACCGACGTACTGCGGGCCCGCGCCGCGGGACTGCTCACCCGGGCCGGCGCGGCCGCCCTGGCCCGCTCCGACCTGGCCTGGGCCGACGACCTCCTGACCCAGGCCCTCGACCTGGCCGCCCCCGGCGAGCCCGTCGCCGCCGAGGCCGCCCGCCGCCTCGGCGAGACGAAGGCGGCCCGCGGCGACGCGGTGCGCGGCCGGGAACTCCTCGCCGAGGCGCTCGGCACCGCCGAGCAGGCCGGTGACGCGCTGGGCGCCGCCCACGCCCGGCTCGCGCTGACCGCGCTCGACCCCCGGCACGGCTCGGCCGCCGACGTCGCCGAGGCCGCGCTCGGCCCGTTCACGGCGGCCGGCGACGACCAGGGCATCGCCCGCGCCTGCGTGCGCATGGCCCAGGACCGCCAGCGGCGCGGCCGGCACGCCCAGGCCGAGGCGCTGCTCAGCCGCGCACTCGACCACGCGGACCGCGCCGACGCCGAACCCGAACGGGCCCTCGCACTCGGCGCGTTCGGGATCTCCCTGTGGCGTGGCCCGACCCCGGTCGCCCGCGCCGTCGAGCGCTGCGAACAGCTCCTCGCCGCCCATGGCGCCGGGCGGCCGACGGTGCGCGCCACCCTGGCCTGCCCGCTGGCCGTGCTCCTGGCCCTCCACGGCCGCCCCGGCCAGGCCCGGGCCTTGCTGGCCGAGGCGGCGGGGCTCGCCCACGGCCTCGGCTACGCGGAGAGCGCGTTGTTCGTCCCGCTGTTCGCCGCCGAGGTCGAGGCGCTGACGGGCACCCCCGAGCGCAGACTCGCCCTGCTCGACGAGGCGGCCCGCGCCGGACGGGAACTCGGCGCCACGGGTGCGCTGCCCGGCATCGCCCGCGAACGGGCCCGCCTGCTGCTGGAGCGCGGCGAGCCGGCCCAGGCACTGGCCCTGCCCGACCCGCTGGAGGCCGGGCTGCCCCCGGCGGAGTCCGCCGACGCCTTCGGGCTGCGGGCCCGCGCCCTCGCACTCGCCGGGGAACCGGCCGCCGCCCGCACCTGCGCGCTGCGGGCGACCGCCGCCGCGGGTGACACCGACTCACCGGTCGTGCGCGGCACGGCCGCCCTCGACCTCGCGCACACCCTGCGCACCCTGGCGCTGCCCGGCGAGGCGGCCCGGGAGGCGCGTACGGCGCTGCGGCACTTCGCCGCCAAGGGACACCGGCTCGGCGCGGACCGCGCGGCCGCGTTCGCCGACGACAGCGCGGCCGCGGCCCGGGACACCGACCCGGCCGGGCGGGAAGGCAGGACCCTATGACCACCAAGACGGCGGAAGGGCTCACCTGGAGCCTGCGCGACCGCACGCCCGACGACCTCGCGATGCTCGCCGACACGGTGCCGGCCCTCTCGGCCGACCCCTCGCAGTGGTCGGACGGGGCAGGCGTTCGCGTCTGCGTCGTCGACACCGGGGTGGAGTGCGGGCACCCCGGGGTCGGCCCGGTCGACGGCTCGTACGAGGTGAGCGCCGGCGCGGACGGGACCCCGCGGGTCATCGACAGCGGCCCGCTGCCCGACGGAGCCGGCGACGGATGCGGGCACGGCACGGCGTGCGCCGGGATCGTGCGGCGGGTGGCCCCGGAATGCTCCCTGTACAGCGTGCGCGTGCTCGGCCAGGGCTTCACCGGCACCGGCGACGCCCTGCTCACTGGGTTGCGCTGGGCCGTCGACCAGGGCTTCGACGTGGTCAACCTGAGCCTGTCCACGACCCGCCCGCAGTTCCTGGAGACCCTGCGCTCCCTGGCCGACCAGGCGTTCTTCACCGGCACCACGCTGGTGGCATCGGCCCACAACACGCCCGTGGAGAGCTTCCCCTGGCGGTTCTCCTCGGTGATCTCGGTCGGCACGCACCGCGAGGACGACCCCGGGCTCTTCCTCTACAACCCCGCACCGCCCGTCGAGTTCTTCGCGCCCGGCCAGAACGTGCAGGTGGCCTGGACGGGCGGCAAGACCATCCGCACCACGGGCAACAGCTTCGCCACCCCGTTCATCAGCGGGCTGTGCGCGCGGCTGCTCGGCAGCCGCCCCAAGCTGACCCCGTTCCAGATCAAGCACGCGCTGTACCTCTCCGCCGCGAACGTACGCATCGGCGATCCAGGAACCCGAGGTGAATCATGAGCCAGTCCCACGGCCTCGTCCCCGCCACCGGCGCGGGCCCCGCGACACGGGCGGGCAGCGCCGAACGCGATCTGCTGCAGTCCGTCGTCGAGACCGCGCGCGCCATCTTCGGCGCCGCGGCCAGCTCCGTCCTGCTGCACGACCGGGACGCCGACGAACTGGTCTTCCAGGCGGTGGCCGGGGAGGGCGAGGAGGCCCTCGTGGGCTCCCGGTTCCCGGCCGGCCGGGGGCTCGCGGGCTGGGTGCTCGTCTCCGGCGAGCCGATGGTCGCGGACGACCTGAAGCGGCAGGGCATGTTCGCCCGCGATGTCGCCCGGTCGACCGGCTACGTCCCGGACGCGCTGATGGCCGCGCCGCTCGCCCACCACGACCGGGTGCTCGGCGTGCTCGAAGTCCTCGATCCGGTCGAGCAGTCCCGCTCCAGCCTCACCGAACTCGACCTGCTCGCCCTCTTCGCCCGACAGGCGGCAGCGGCCCTCGCCGTCGTCACCGAGCGGCGCGCGGAGGAGACACCCACGGCGGTCCGGACGCGGAGCCTGGAACTGGTGACCGCCCTGCGCGACGTCCTGCTCGACGGCCTTCCGCCGCAGGCCCCGCACGGGGGCTGAGCCGGGGGCGTCAGCGTGCCGCCGACTCCACGGCGTCGGCGGCACGCGCCTCGCTCTTGCCGTCGGCCAGCAGACCGCCGACCTCCCGCACCCGCGCGCACAGCCCCGGATCGCGGCCCGTGTCCTCGACGGCGCCGCGCAGTGCGGCCGCGTCCGCCCCGGCCTCCGGCAGCCTGCGGGCGACCCCGGCGCGCAGACAGGCGGCGGCGAGGACCTGCTGCTCCGACCCGTTGGGGGCGACGAGCAGCGGCTTGCCGTACAGGAGCGCCGCGAGCACGGGGGCGGACGTGGCATTGGTCAGGACGAGGTCCGCCCGCTCCACGAGCGGCCCCATCCACGCCCGGCGCCCGATGGCCAGCCGGGCGTCCGGGGCGGCCTCGGGGGCACCGGACCGGCCCAGCTCGACGACGGCCCGGTACGTTCCGGAGGCGAACGCGGCGTTCAGACGCGGCCAGAGACTGCTGCCGCCGAAGGTGCGGCCCAGATGCACGTACGCGACAGGCCCGGCGGCCGGCAACGGCTCCGGCACCGGGGGCGCCGGCTCCCACCAGCAGGGGCCGACATGGCGTACGGCCGGGGGCAGTTCGGCGCCGGGGACCTCCATGACGGGGTGGCCGCGCAGCAGGAAGGCGGTGCCCAGGAGCGGGGTGTCCGGGAAGCGGTCGCGGCGCGGGGCGAGCCCGGCGCCCTCCCGGAGCGCCGTGTAGTGCTCCAGCGTCCGGGCCAGCCGCCAGGCGCGGCCGCAGCCGTCGTCCGGGCCGGTGCGGTAGGGCCACAGGTGCGCCGCGAGCCCCAGGACCACCACCGGCAGTCCGGCCGCCTCGGCGGCCACCAGCGCGCCGTGGTTGAGCACCGAGGTGACCAGCACATCGGGGCGCAGCGCGCGGACCGCCCCGGCCACGACGGCGTACTGCTCGGGGCCCCGGCCCATCCAGTGGGTCACCGACAGCGCGGCGCGTCCGACGACGGCCGCAGGCCCGAGTCCCGCGGCGGTGACGGCGGGCGCGGCGTCCGGTCCGCCGAGGACCTGGACGGTGTGGCCGCGGCGGCTCAGCTCGCGGCCGGCCGCGAGGACCGGGTAGAGGTAGCCGGGATCGCTCAGCGGGCACAGCAGTACGTTCATCCGGAGGCGTCCTTCGTCAGGTCGAGGCCAAGATGGTGGGCGAGGAAGGCCATGACGTCCGCGTACAGGCCGGCGCTGCGCGAGACGCCGCGCGTGCCGTGCCCCACACCGCGCTCGGTGCGCAGCACCACCGGCCCGTCCCCCGAACCGGCCCACTGGAGCGCGGCGCACATCTTCCGCGCGTGCGCCGGGTCGACGCGGCTGTCGCCGTCGAACACGGCCAGCAGCACGGCCGGGTAGCGCACGCCCTCGCGCACCCGGTGGTACGGGGAGTACGCCAGCAACCGCGCGAAGTCGGCGGGGTCCTGGGCGCTCCCGTACTCCTCGCGCCAGCTCGCCCCCATCCCCGACAGCTCGTAGCGCACCATGTCCAGCAGCGGCGCCGCGCACACCACCGCCCCGTACAGCTCCGGCCTGCGCGTCAGTGCGGCGCCCGCCAGCAGGCCGCCGTTGGAGCTGCCGAGCACCCCGAGCCGGCCCGGCGCGGCCCAGCCCCCGGCGAGCAGGTGGCCGGCGGCGGCGTCGAAGTCCTCGAAGGTGCGGTGCTTGTGCTCGCGGCGCCCGGCCCGGTGCCACTCCTCGCCCTCCTCGCCGCCCCCGCGCACACAGGCCACCGCGTACACCCCGCCCGCCCGCACCCAGGGCACCGCCTGCGGGGTGAAGCCGGGCGTCATCGAGGCGCCGAAACCGCCGTATCCGGTGAGGACGGCGGGGCGGGGGCGATCGGGAAAGCCGGCGGGGGACATCACGAACATGCGCACCTCGGTGCCGTCACCGGAACGGACGACCTCCTGGCTGACCCGCACCCCCTCGGCCGGCGGCGCGGCAGGCGGACCGCCCGCCCACGGACCGAGTCGGCCGGTCACCGCGTCGTAGTGCAGGACGGAGGCGGGGGTGATGTGGTCGGTGTACGCGAACCACACCTCGTGGCCCCCGTCCTGACGTGCCGTCAGGCGGGTGACCGTGCCCTGCCCCGGCAGCGGAACGGACCCCGTCCGTGCGCCGGTTCGGGCATCGTGCAGGGTCATCTCACCGACCGCGTGCCGGGTCCGTACGACCACCAGCAGCGGCCGCTCAAGCGCCGGCCCGTCCAGGACCGCGACGTCCCCGAGCACCGTGCCCGGTTCCTCGCCGACCAGGGTGCGCCACCGGCCGGGTCCCGTGGCATCGGGGCGGGCCTCGGCGATCCTGCCGCGCGGCGCGTCCGCCGTCGTCCTGAGCAGCAGCGGCCCGCCGCCGGAACGGACGCGGACCGAGGTGCGGGCGTCGGTCCCCTGCTGGAAGGGGCGCAGGACCGGCCGGTCCGGGCCGGCCGCGCTCAGGTCGGCCGTCCACAGATCGGTGCGGGGCGCGGTGCCCTCGCTGGCCCCGACGACCAGGAGCAGGCCGTCGGGCGAGGTGGCCACGGTGTAGTACTGGGTCTCGGACCGCCCGGCGCCGAAGATCTCGGTATCCAGGTCCGCCGGGGTTCCGACCCGGTGCAGATACACCCGGCGGTGACGTCCCCCCGTCCGCCCCGGCGGCAGCCTGCGTACGTAGTAGAAGGCCCGGCCGCCCGGCAGCCAGGCCACAGGGGAGCGGCGGACCCGGTCCACGGGCCCGTCCAGCACCGCCCCGGTCACCGCGTCGAGCACCCGCAGCACCGACTGCTCCGTACCGCCCGACGACAGCTGCACGGCCACCGAACCGCCCTCCCACGACGGCTCCCAGGCGTCCAGCACCGTCGAACCGGACGGGTCGGCGTCCAGCGGGTCGAGCAGCACCCTGGTCCGGCCGCCCTCGCGGACGGCGAGCACCGCGAACTCGCGCCCGGGGTCCCTGCGCAGATGGAACTCCCGCCCGCCACGCACCACCGGGGGCGAGGCGCCGCCCCCGGAGAGCAGCGCCGCCATCCGGCCGCGCAACGCCTCCCGGCCGGGCCAGCGGGCCCGCTCCCCGGCGTAGAGCCGGTCCTGTGCGGCGCTCCAGACCGCGGTGGCGGGGTCGTCCGTGTCCTCCAGCCACCGGTACGGATCGGCCACCGGCCGGCCGTGGAGGACCTCGACCGGACCGGTGCGGGGAGCGGCCGGGTAGACCGGTCCGGCGTCGCGGGGCGGTGACACGGTCATCGCGGCCCTCCAGGGAGAACGGTCGCATCGGACACGGCGGGAGGCGGGCGCGGTCAGGAGCCGCCGCTGCCGGGACGCGACCCGGGAGGCGCCGGGACCAGTCCGGCGGCCCCGGCGTCGTCCTCACCGGCCGGCGCGGGCAGCGGCCCGTCCGCGTCCTTCGGCGCACCGCCGCGGTCGTCCTCGGTGGCGTCCAGACTGGTCTCGCGCAGCAGCGGCACCGAGGAGAGCAGGGTGACCACCGCCGCGGTGCCCGCCAGCACCAGCCAGGTGCGGCTCGCCCCGACGGAGTCCACGAACGAGCCCGCCACGATCGGCCCGGCGGAGGCCAGCCCGGCCATCATCAGGCCGGTCGCGGTGCTGACCCGGCCCAGCAGATCGCGGGGCGCGAGCACCAGCACCGCGCGGCCCACCACGATGCCCGCGGGCGGGCTGAAGAAGACGACCACGATCAGGACCGGGCCGATCGCCCAGGGAAGTGTCGTCCGGGAGAAGATGGCCAGGCCCAGCGCCCAGACCATGCCGATGAGCAGGAAGAGCCGCCCCGCCGGGTTCCGCTTGATCAGCCAGGGCGCGGCAGCCGCGCCCAGCAGCCCCCCGATGCCGGCACAGGCCATCACCGCGCCGATCGCCGTCCCGCCCGCGCCGCTCTGGCGCAGCGAGACGACCATCGTCACCTGCGCCGCCGCCGAGACGATGTTGATGCCCGCGGCGAAGATCAGGGCGGCCAGCAGCGCCCGCTGGTGCGTCAGCCAGCGCAGCCCGGCCGTCAGCCGGTTGTCGCGCTCGCTGTCCGCGACCCGTTCGGTCGGCCTGATCCCGATCCGCAGCAGCAGCACGGCCGACACCCCGTAGGAGGCGGCATCGACGGCGAACGGCAGGATCGGGTCCAGGGTGAACAGCCAGCCGCCCAGGAACGGGCCGATCAGCGAACTCGACGCCATCGCCGTCTGGCTGCGGCTCAGCGCGTCGGTGAGATCCTTCTCCGGCACCACGTCGCGCACCGCGATCGTGGCCGCGGGCGAGAACATCGCGGTGGCCGCCCCCTCCACCACGGCCACGCCGAGCAGCTGCGCCTGCCCGAGCCCTCCCAGCCCCGACGCCAGCGGGATGCTGGCCAGCGCCACCAGACGCACCACGTCGGTGCCCACCATGATCATCCGCCGGTCGAGCCGGTCGGCGAGATGGCCCGCGGGCAGCCTCAGCAGCGTCCGCGTCACCATCGAGCAGGTCGCGACCGTCCCCGCCTGGGCCGCGCTGCCGCCGATGGACAGCACGAGCAGCGGGAAGGCCAGCAGCGACAGCTGGGAGCCGAGGGTGGAGAGCGTCGAACTGAGCCAGTAGCGGCGGAAGTCGGCATTGGTGCGCAGAATGCCCGCGCTCTTCATACCGGCATTCACCCCAGCCGTCCGGCACCGTGCAGGCAGTCCAGCACCCCTGCGTCCACCCGGTCCTGGAAGACGGCGCGGACCGCCGCCTCCTCGTCGTAGCGGTAGTGGTCGTGACAGCTGACCCAGCGGCCCTTCGTCTGCTCCGCGCTCAGATAGCCGTCGGAGACGGTGCCGACCTCCATGCCGGGCTTCCCCGCGGTCTCCCAGCAACTGGCCAGCACACCATCGGCGTTGATGACCGCCCCGTACCGTCCGTCGGCGAAGGAGCAGGCCTGGCAGGGGACATGGGCGCGCGGCCGGGACACCGTGAAGCCGAGCTCCAGCGCGCGGGCGTGCCAGCGGACGAAGTCCTCGACCAGGCCGTCCTCGTGGAGCAGGTTGTTGGCGTAGCCGACGCCGACGTCGCCGACACGGGCGAAGTGGATGCCGCAACGGGCCGGGTCGAGGCGTGAACCGAGGCGTTCGACCAGCTCGTCGACGCCGTGCCGGTTCAGGTGCGAGACGTTGACCCGCAGCATCCAGCGCAGGGAGGTGCGCTCGATGGCGCGCGCGATGTTGGAGACGATGACGTCGAAGGTGCCGCCCCCGGAGCGCTTGACCCGGATCGAGTCGTGGTCGGCGCGGTCGCCGTCGAAGGTCACCTGGACGGAGCCGAGTCCCGCCGCGTTCAGCTCCTTCGCGATCAGCGGGGTGAGCAGCGTGCCGTTGGACGTCATCGACGCGGTGAGCGGGCCCAGTTCACCTGCCCGGGTGAGCAGGTCGCGGCAGCCGCGCGGGTTGAGCAGCGGCTCCCCGCCGAACAGCAGCAGCGACAGCCGGTCGAGCCCCGCCGCCTCCATGCGCGTCCGGGTGAAGTCCAGGACCTGCCCGACGGCCTCGGGCGTCAGACGGGCGTGGCGGATGCGCGGCGGCCTGCTGCCCCCCTTGGGGTCCTGCGAGGTGTTCTGGAAGCAGTAGCCGCAGCCGAGGTTGCAGTCGGTGCTGGTCAGCACGGTCAGGGAATACGAGCTGTAGGGCTTCAGGTCGTACAGACCGGCGTCGCGCAGATAGCGTTCGGCCGAGGGCCGCAGGGTGCCGTCGGGCTCCACCTGCGCGGGGCGCATCAGCGCGTACCCGCCGGCGCCGAGGAACCACCACCCCCTGTCGGCGCGGATCAGACGGGCCCCGGCGGAGGGGACGGCGAGGGACTGCGTACCGGACACGGCGACCTCCGGGTCGGGGCGGGGGCGGGAGCGGGGTGGCCGGGACGGGCCCCCGGCCGCGGCGACGAGGCCGCCGCGGCCGAGGAGGACCGGCCTGAGGACCGGATCAGAGGTTCTGCTCCTGGTGGACGCCGCACCACGGGGTGTCCTCGCCCTCCTCGGAGTGGGCGATCACCTCGGGCTCCTCGGCCACCTCCTGGTGCACACCGCACCAGCCGATGGGCGACTCGACGTGGGCTACGACCTCGGGCTCCTCGGCCACCTCCTGGTGCACACCGCACCAGCCGATGATGGCGTCGGAGTGGGCCTCCACCTCGGGGGTGTCCTGCTCGGGGGTCTCGTTGGGCTCGACGTTCTCGGCCATGATGGTCCTCCATACGACGGGCGATCGGGACGACGGACGGCGGCACTGCGCCGACGGCCAGGAAGCTAGGAGCACGGGGTTCGGCACCGGTTCGTCCCCGGTTGTGCGGCGGTGAATCCTCCTGGTGGGCGCCCCGGCGCCGCCGGCGGGACGGGGAGCGGGCATACCGGAACCGCACCGGGGCCGAACCGGCGGGCAACCCGCCGTTCCTACGGTGTGCGCCACACACTCCGCGACGTGAGAGGACGGCTCCGTATGGAAACCGAACCCGCTGTCACGGCCGGCGCGCCCGTGCCGGCAGGGCGGCCGCGACTTCCGGAGCCGCTCGGGGCCGGGTTCGTGAACCGGCCGGCCGAGGTGCTGGCCGAGATCCGGGAGACCTGCCCGGTGATCCGGGTCAGGACACCGGCCGGGCGCCCGGCGTGGCTGGTGACCCGGGCCGAGGACGTGCGGGCCGGCTTCATGGACCCGCGCCTCTCCCTGAGCGGCGGCCGTACACCCGACCCCGCGGTGCGCCGCCGCGCACTCGACCTGACCCTCGTCAACTACGACCCGCCGGACCACACCCGCATCCGCCGCCTGGCGACGCCCGCCCTGACCCCGGCGCGCATGGCCGCCCACCGCGAGCGGATCGAGCGGACCGCCGCCGAACTCCTCGACGCGGCGGACGCGGCGCGCGGTCGGGGCCCGGTCGAGCTGATGGACGCCTTCGCCCGCCCCTTCGCCTTCCACTCGCTGTGCGAGGTCTTCGACGTCCCCGAGGCGGAGCGGGCCGCCCTGTACGAGCCGGTGGCGCTCCTCGCGGACAAGACCGGCCGCACCGCCGCCGAGGTGGACGCGAGCGTCACCCGGATCGACGCCTTCGTACGCGGTGAGATGGCCCGCAGGTCCGCCGCCCCGGGGGACGACCTGATCTCCCGCGTCCTGGCCGCCTGGCGGGAACAGGGCGGCGCGAGCGAGGACGAAGTGGCGTCCCTGCTGGCGATGCTGCTGCTCGCCGGGTTCGACAGCACGGTGCAGGCGATGGGCATGAGCGTGGTGGCGCTGCTGGCCCACCCGGAGGTGTGGCAGCGCCTGAGCGAGGAGCCGGGACGCATCCCGCGCGCCGTGGACGAGCTGCTGCGCTGGGACACCCCGGGCTCCTTCGGCACCAAGCGGGTGGCGCTGGAGGACATCCGGTTCGGCGACACCGTCATCCCGGCGGGCAGCGGTGTCCTGCTGTCCGTGGCGGCGGCCAACCACGACCCCCGCTGCCACGCCGACCCCGGCACGCTGGACCCCGGCCGCTCCACCGCGAGCCGCCACCTGAGCTTCGGCCTGGGACCGCACTACTGCCCCGGGTCAGGGCTCGCCCGGCTGGAGCTGACGGTGGCCCTGACCCAGCTGCTCGGCCGCTGGCGCCGGCCGGCCCCGGCGGTTCCGCTGTCCGAGCTGGCCTGGGGCGGCGGCTACCTGCACCGCCGCCTGACCGCGCTGCCCGTCCTGCCGGACGGGCCCGTGGGACGCCCACTCCCGGTCAGCTGCCCCAGCGCAGGGCCACCGTGTCGCACGCGTTGATCACCGCGCCCCGGGCCGCCCCGGCGAACGCCGATCCGTCGACGCCGGCCTTCCACGTGCCGGAGCCCACGAGCGAGCCCTGGTCATCGCGGCCGGGGAGACTGCCGCTCTTGCCGGGTGGGTCGCCTGGGACCTCGGCGAGCAGGGCAAGGCCACTTCCTCTTACGGAGTGACCTCGGAGTGCGCGAAAAGGGCTGGACCCCCTCCGCTGCGCGCTCTCGCTCTGGGCTACGCGAGCTATGGTGACCCCGGCCCGGCGAAGGCGCTGGAGATGCTCTCGCGGGCAGCTCAGGACGTACGCGGACGTGGCAACGCAACCGCAGAGGGGATGCCCTTCGGTGCCCGCGGTCGTGGACGGGCAAGTTGCCGGCCAGTCGCTGGAGCCGTGCCGTCAGGGGCTGAGGGCCAGTCCCGCCGCCGCCAGGGCGCCGACCACGGTGGACAGGAGCGCCATCCGCTGGGCGTTGCGGACGTAGCCCCGACGGCGCCGGCGCTCCCTGCCGACCGCAACCGTCGTCCCCAGGTGCACCCGTCTGATGTTCCGCGGGTCGAAGACGAGCGGGTACCGCTGACCGACCACGTGGGCGGGGCCCACACTCGCACCCTTACTGAACCGGCCCGACCCCTGTGGGGACTGCCACGCGTAGACGGCGCTCGCGTAGCCCCTGGTGCCGAATGGCACCAGGCTGACCAGCTCCGCCCGCACCTCGACGCCGGACTCGTACAGCTCCGTCATCTTCTTCAGCTCCGATCCTTCGCCCTTCATCAGCGCCAGGCCGAGGAGCAGAACGGCCGCAGCTGCAAGGAGGGCCAGGAGGAGCACTGTCGTCACCAGGTTCACAGACGGACGGTACGGCACCACAGGTCTCTCCCGAAACCCCCGCATCCTCTTCACCAGGGGGCCTTCGCGTCTTACGATCACGCGCATGTCGACCTCTTCGCCCGTCCCCGTCCTCCGGGGCGACCAAGGCACCGAACTCCGCTCCGCCGGTGAGGAATTGGTGCTTCGGCGGCCGGACTCCGAACTGCGCATCCCGTTCGCCGCGATCGCCCGGGTCCACGCCGAACGGCGCAGCCTCGCAGTGGAGCTGACTGCCCCGGCGGAGATCGAGCCGACGGTGTACCGCGTCACCGACGTCAGCGCGGCCGCCGCCGGCGTCTTCGCCGACGCGGTGAACGCCGCCCTGCCCGAGCGCGCCGCGCAGGGGGCGACGGCCGACGGCGCGACGCTCGTCGCGCACCGGAGCCTGGTCGTCGTTGACGACGAAGAGGACACGGACGACAGCGAAGTCCTGGGTGGGCTGCCGTCCCACGGGAAGCAGGTGATGTACGCCGGCTGCGCCGCCGCCGCGGTCCTCGCCGTCGTCGCGGGGGTGCTCGGCGGGGACTGGAGCCGGGCCATCGCGGCACTGCTGCTCGGGGCGGCGGGCGTGTCGCTCACCTGGTGCGCCGCGATGATGTGCGCGATGGTCTGGCGGGAATGGTACCTGCCCCGCTACGGCATCACCGTGGACGGACTGCAGGTCTTCAGGGAGGACCACGGCGACACCGTCCAGACGTTCACCGCCACCGACGGCGTGCCCCGCCACATCCACGGCCACAACAAGGGGAACACTGTCCGGATCGCCTACCACCCGCGCAACCCCGCCTTCGCCGTCACCTGTTCCTCCACGGGCGACAGAGTGCTCACAGTCGTGATGTCGCTGGTCGTCGCCGCCCTCGCGGGATTCATGGACTACGGGACATACGCACTCGTACTCCCGGCCTTCACGGACTGACTCCCGGCCGACGCCTGTCGCCGCTCCCTGGCCGCGCAGACTTCCGGCCCCGCACACGAGGAACTGGACCGGGACGAGATCGCACGTCAGGGCAAGGGGCACGACACCACCCGGACGCCCATGCGCCGAGGCAGTGGCCCATCCTGTGGACTGACCCGACAGCCCCATGCCGGTCGACCAGGCAGGCGGCTTCCGGTGTCGGGCGTACTCGTTCCGCCGCTGGAACCCCACACTCTCGTAGAGGTCGTAGGACCGGTGGGGGTTTGCCATGCCCGTGAACAGCCGAGCGGTCGTCGCACCCTGCTCGCGAATTCTCCGCAGTACTACCGAATGGGCATCGACCCGGTCCCGTTCCACACACCCCAGCCGCTTCGCGGCCGTGCCGCCGTGGTCCTCGTCGCCGCGATACGGCCGGAACCCGAAGCCGACCGGAAGGTCCTGTACTGCCGCACCATCCAACGTGACCGGATGGTCACGGGCGTCTACGTCGAGGGCATGCCGCTGATGATCCGGGAGCGGCCGCGCAATCTCCTTCTGCTGGCCGGCCTGTTCGGCTGTGTCGCGCCGGGGCTCGCGGCGCTGGGCGCGCTCAACGGCGCGGAGGTGTCCTCCTGCTGGTGGCGGCGGCGGCAGCGTTCGGCTGCGCGGTTGCCGGGGCCTTCGCCGTGCGGGGGATACGCCGCGCACGGAGGGATGTCGTGCGCATCCTCCGCCTGCGGGCCTCGGGAACGGCATACGCGGGGACGATCACGGCGCTTCCGGATCCGAGGACGTGGAATCACGGCGGGGACGTGCCCGTCCGCTATCGGGACGGCGGCGACGGAGCCGAGCACACCGTCACCGTGCGCGTGAACACCTGGGCGCACGAGATCCCTGTTCCCGGGACGCGCGTGATCGTGCGCCGCGACGAAGGCGGTGATCTCCTCGTCGAGTTGGCCCCGGCGCAGGGCGGTCGGGGCCGCCCCGCACCCCATCCCCCGTGATCGAGCGGCGCTCCTTTCCGGCCGCCCCGGTCAGCCGCCCGCACGGTCGTACGCCTCCCGTGAGGCCGCCACGGCGGGCTCGTGCCGCTCGGCCCACGCGGTGAGCCCCTCCAGGTACTCGTACAGCTCTCGCGCCATTCCCGTCGCCTCGTACTCCACCTTCGGCGGCACCGTCGGGTACACCGTGCGCGTCAGCAGGCCGTCGCGCTCCAGGTTGCGCAACGTCAGGGTGAGCATCCGACGGCTGATGCCGTGGATGGCCCGCTCCAACTCGGTGAAGCGCACCGGTCCGTGATGGGCCTCCATGAGAACGCTGATGCTCCATTTCCCGCTGACCCGATTGAGTACGTCGAGCACCCTGCACGCCTGGGTGACCTCGGCCGACTCGGTTACACAGATGTTCCGCTGTGACATGAAAGTGCCTTCTTCCGTTGGATTCCACAGTCACAGAACATGGGCCCCGTAACAAGAAGTGCCCCGAGGGGCGCATGAGTTGGACGAATGGAACCAGGAGGACCCCATGTCCGCGACGCTCGACGACGCGACACGCACGCTGCTCGACGGGAAGAACTTCGCCACGGTGTCGACGCTCAACGCCGACGGTGGGCCCCAGGCCTCGGTGGTGTGGTACCGGCGCGACGGCGACACCGTGGTGTTCTCCGCGACCGAAGGGCGGGCGAAGGTGCGCAACCTCCGTCGCGACCCCCGGGTGAGCATCACCGTCTTCGACCTGGCCAACCCCTACCACTCCGTCGAACTCCGGGGCACCGCCGTGATCGTCCCGGACCCGTCGAAGGAGCTTCCGCTCTCGCTCTCGCTCAGATATCTCGGCGAGGCCCCGCCGCCGGAGCCCGACGAGATCGCCCGGGTGATCGTCCGCGTGACGCCGACCAGGGTGAACAGCTTCTCGGTCTAGGGTCCGCGCCCGGTTGTGATCGGCGGGGTGGGTGGTCGGGGGGCGGCGCTCCGGGGTTGTCACGGTGGGGAGGTGCGCTCCGGCGGGATGGCTTTGGGGGGGCTGCCGCAGCGCGTGACACTGCCCCGCCCCGTTCCTTCAGCTTGTCGATGGGCCCCGGATCGGTCGTCGCGGGCTCGGCAGGGGGCTGTGGGGGCACACTCGGCCCTATGTCCGAAGAGCTGCCCGGCGTGACGCCCACCGGAGTCGACCGTCCGTCCGATGAGTACGCGCCGCGTCCGGATGCGGCTTCTACGGATGCGGCTTCGACGGATGCCTGCCATCCCCTTCACGCGTACGCCGCGTTCTATCCCGAGGTGGCGGAGGCGGGCTCGCTGCGGAGCGCGCTCCAGGCGGTGGTCGATCGCGAGGAGCCCGCCCTTGTGGTCGAGTTGACGTCCTCGCCGGGCTGGCGCTACGTCGCCGCGGAGGTGAGAGCGGACGACCTGTCGGCGGGTGTCCTGATGGCCGACGGTGAACGCTGCTTCCTGGTCGACTGCTGGGCTCGCGATGTCCACATGGCCTCGGGAAGCACACAGGACCTGGCCGAGGCGGCCGGTGCGCTGCGCACCTGGGTTCAGGGGGCCGGGGTGCGGGGGCTCGTGGCGCGGTGGGGCTTCCTGAGGACGTGGGAGCCGGCCGAAGCGCATGAACGAGGTGAGGCCGTGCCGGCTCGGTGGCGGATGATGCGCCGGTCCGCCGCGCGCGGACAGGACGCCGACTGGCGGGAACTCGTCGAAGCCGCCTTCGCACAGCCACGGTTGAGGGCCCTGTCACCCGGACGGTCCCTGTTCTGGCTGACCCTCAGCCGCCGGGCCGAGCCGCCCGCCTGCCATGACCTCCCACGGGCCAGACCGCTCGGCCAGCGCCGGTTCGAGGTGAGATCCGCCGACGGCCGGGTTCAGGAGGCGGACGGGGCGGCGGCCGCGGTCGCGGTGATCCTGCGCGGTCTGCCCGACGATGCCGTTCCCCCGCACCACCTCTGACGGGACGTGCGAGCCGGCGGCGGACCACCGGATCCCGTGATGAACGGATAAATCGACGAGCTGCCGATTTCCCGATCAAGAAACGTCGGGATTCAACTGTTGAAAAGGATTCGCAAAAGACTTTCACGTCAAGGTCAAAAGTCTCCCTTGCGCGCAAACGGACAGCAAAGCTATGGTTTTCCATGTGGCCGGAGATTCGCTCTGCAATCACTTTTCCTGATCGCACGGAAAAGTCATCACACCTCCGGTCTCTCATCCAACTATCTGTCCTCTACGCCTTCCATGAGGCGCGCCTTCACGCTGGGCGCCGCCTCGGCGCCTGGGCGCCGCCTCGGCGCCCTGGTCGGGAAGCCCCCCCACACACACGGAGAACAGTCATGACGTACGGAAGTGTCCTGCGGCAGGAGATCAACGCGTCCGGAACGACACCCCTCATCGGAATCTTCGATATGTATTCCGCATCGGTCGCCGCCCAGCATTACAACGGATTCTTTGTTTCCGGGTTCGGATTCGCGGCGTCCCACTACGGCCTGCCGGACATCGGTTTCATCGCGTGGCCGGACATGGTGGCATTCGTCGAGCGGCTGCGCGGGGCTTTCCCGCGGCAGCATCTGCTCGTGGACATCGATGACGGGTACGTCGACCCCGAGGTGGCCTGCCACGTGGTGCAGCGGCTGGAGCGGACCGGGGCCTCCGGGGTGATCCTGGAGGACCAGAAGCGCCCGCGCAGGTGCGGGCACGCGGACGGGAAGCAGGTGCTGCCGCTGGAGGAGTATCTGGAGAAGCTGGAGCTGGTCCTGGCGTCCCGTACGGACCTGGTCGTGGTCGCGCGTACGGACGCGACGGAGGAGGCCGACATCCTGCGCCGGGCGGAGGCGCTGGCCGAGACCGAGACGGACGTGGTCCTGGTGGACGGCGTCCGAAGCGTGGACTGGATCAAGCGCATCCGCCGGGTGGTCGGTGACAAACCGCTGCTGTTCAACCAGATCGCGGGCGGTAAGTCGCCGCGTCTGTCGCTCACGGAACTCACGGAACTCGGGGTCGACGTGGCGATCTACAGCACGCCCTGCCTGTTCGCCGCGCACCGGGCGATGGACACGGCGCTGGCGGAGCTGCAGTTCGCGGACGGCCGGCTGCCCGAGGCCGGCGACACCGGCGAGGTCGGGGTGCGCGAGTCGACCGAGCTGCTGGAGCTGAACATCAGCCGGCACCACGACGCGCGAGAGGCGCTCTCCGCGTGACCCTGCGCATCCTCACGGCCGCCACCGCGGCCCTGGCGGCGGCCCTCGTGGCCGCCGCCGGTTCCCCGGCCGCCGCCGGGGACCTGAAGCTGACGGTCATCGACAACTCCGAGGCCGACTCCTGGCTGGAGATCGACCGTACGGCCAACACCAATCACGGCAGCGGTACTTCGGGCAGTGACCACGACGGCAGTGCCGTGGACCTCATGGACACGCTGATCAACCCCGACCGCACCGACGACGACGGGGAGGACTGAGGGTGACCGACCACCGGATGCGGGACACCCCCGGCGCCCCCGCCCCGCCCGCACCGCCCAACCCGTCCCGCGCGGCACCGCCGAAGGCCCTCCGGGCCCTGCGCCCGCGATGGCCCCGGTTCGTCGATCCGTACGTGGCGGCGCTCGCCGCGACCGTGGCGCTGGCCGCACTGCTGCCGGCCACGGGCCCGGCCGAGACGGCCGCCCGCACCGCCTCGCAGGCGGCGATCGTCCTCCTCTTCCTCCTCTACGGGGTGCGGCTCTCCACGAAGGAGACCCTCGCGGGGATGCGCCGCGTCCGCCTCCACACGCTGATCCTGCTCTCCACCTTCGTCCTGTTCCCGCTCCTGGGACTGGCCGTGCTCCGACTGGCGCCCGATGCGCTGACCGCCCAACTCGGCGCGGGCATCCTCTTCCTGTGCATCGTCCCCTCCACCGTCCAGTCGTCGGTGGCGCTGACCTCCACCGCCCGGGGCGATGTCGCCGCCGCCATCTGCGCCGGCACGTACTCCAGCGTGATCGGGCTCGCGGTCACCCCGCTGCTCGCCGCCTGGCTGATCGGCTCACAGGCCAGTCTCTCCGCGGACGGGGCACTGCGCATCGCCACGCAATTGCTCGCCCCGTTCCTCGCCGGGCAGGTGCTGCGTCCTCGGCTGGAGGGCTTCGTCCGGCGCAACAAACGGTTCCTCGGGCCGGTGGACCGGGTGTCGATCCTGCTGGTCGTCTACGTGGCGTTCAGCGCGGGGATGAACCAGGGCGTCTGGGACAGCGTCACTCCGGGCCGGCTGCTGGGTCTGGTCGCCGTCCTCGCGCTGCTGCTCGTGGTGGCACTGGTCGGTACGCAGACCGCGGCCCGCTGCGCGGGGCTGGACCGTCCCTCGCGTATCGCGGTCGTGCTGTGCGGTTCCCAGAAGAGCCTGGCCAACGGACTGCCCATGGCCTCCGTGCTGTTCGGGGCGCAGGCCGCGCTGGCCGTTCTTCCGCTGATGCTGTACCACCAGATGCAGCTGACGGTCTGTGCGATGCTGGCCGCCCGCTGGTCGGGCTCGGCACCGAAGGACGAGCCCGTGGAGACAGCGGGGACGGCGGACACGACGGTGTCCCCGTCGTCGTCCGTGGTCGGCGGGGGCTGACCGGCGGGGGAAGCGCGGCCCCGGGGCACTGACCGTTCCGCCGGGACTGCGCGGTCGTACGTCCCCTGCCGCACGTCGTAGCCCTTCAGGCCCGGCCCACCCCCGACCAGCCACCGACCTCGCACTGCCCGTCGGCGTTGTTTCCCGCGCTCAGGACCGTGCCGTCGGCGCGCAGGGCGAGGGTGTGGGCCGAGCCGGCGGCCACGGCGGTGATGCCGTGCCAGGCATCGACGTCGCACTGGCCGTGGCTGTTGTCTCCCGTGGCGAGGACGTGACCGGAGACCGTGAGTGCGACCGTGTGGTGGCTGCCGGCGTCGAGGGCGACCAACTCGTCCCAGGTCTCGATCGCGCATGCCCCGCTCGCGCGTTCGCCGGTGGCCATGGCGCGGCCGTCAGCACGGAGGCCGACCGTGTGGAGGTACCCGGCCGAGACGGCGACCAGGCCCCGCCATGACTCGACGGCGCACTGGCCGCGCCTGTTGTTCCCGGTGGCCTGTGCCGTGCCGTCGTACCGGAGGCCGACCGAGTGCCAGTCGCCGCAGGCGAGTGCGGTGATCTCGCGCCAGGGCAGGACGTCGCACTGCCCTTCCGCTCCCCTGCCCGCTGCCAGGACGCGGCCGTTCGAGAGGAGGCCGAGGGTGCGGCGCCAGCCGGCGGCGACGGCGGTGATGCCCCGCCACTCGGCGGTGTCGCACTGTCCGTCGCCGTTCCATCCGGTGGAGAGGACCGTGCCGTCCGACCGGAGTCCGACGGTGTGGGACCGGCCGGTGTTCCTGGCGGTGTGAACGTTGCCGGCGGCCACCGCGACGACGTCCCGCCAGCGCGCGACGCGGCACTCGTCGGCTGCGGGACGGTCTGTGGAGCGGCCTGTGGAGCCGCCTGCCGCGAGGACCGTTCCGTCCGTACGCAGGGCGACGGAGTGGCGCCGTCCGGCGGCCAGTACGGGCGGGTTGACGGGCAACGGGCCTCCTCGGCGGCGGACGCCGTACGCGGCGCCCTCGTCGGCCCGCCGAAGGACCGCAGCGTTGCGGTCGGGCGTTCGGGACGCGTCGGCGGGGATCCCGGAATCGTAGTCGGCTCGCCTCGACGGGGCGCCGACTCGGACCGAGGCCGTCGGCACCGTGGTCGTCGGCCCTCGTCACGCGCCCTGGCGCCCCCGTGGAGCGGCCGTCGAGACCGCGTCCCCCTCGAAACCGGGCCCCCGCCGGGGCGTCCCGCGCCTCAGGCCAGCCGATCGGCGGTGTACGCCTCGATGGCGTCGCGCTGGAACGCGGCGAGACCCGGGGCGATCGCCTCGTACGCAGCGCACCAGGCGGGGTTGTCGACGACCGAGCGGCCCATGGCCAGGTGTTCGTCGGCGGTGACGGGGCGGAGAGCGGAGAGCAGGCGGTAGTGGGCGTCGACCTCGGCCTGGACGGGCGCGGAGTCGGGGGCGTGGCCGGCGGCGCGCAGTTCGGCGAGGCGGATCATGCGGGCGGTGCGTTCGCGCTGGCCGGCCTCGATGTCCTCGGGGCTGAGGCCTTCGACGTGATGGGCGACGCGTTCGGCGTGGGCGGGGAAGTCGCGCAGGGTCTCCTGGTACTGGGCGGGCTGTACGCCGTCGAAGAGGTTCTCGGGCCGGTTGATGGTCATGGGGGCGTCGTCCTTCCTGGACCGTTCCAGTGCGGCGATGGTGCGGGAGACGGTGGCGGCCAGGGTGTCGAGCCGGTCCCGTTCGGCGAGCAGGCGCCGGTGGTGGCCGCGCAGGGCCTCCACCTCGTCGATCTGCTCGGCCAGCACCCGGCCGATCTCCTCCAGCCCCAGGCCCAGCTCGCGCAGGACCAGGATCTGCTGGAGCCGCAGGAGCTGGCTCTCGCCGTAGTAGCGGTGACCGTTGCTCCCGGTCCCGGCGGGCGGCAGGAGGCCGGTCTCGTCGTAGTGCCGCAGGGTCCGTGCGGTCACCCCGGACATCCTGGCCACCACCGCGATGGGCCACGTGCGCGCGCTCGGCCGGTCCACCATCGTCTCCCCTCGCTCCCGCCTCACGGGGCCGGCTCTTCCGGCCCCGGTCACGACCGTAGAAGCTGCCGTTGCGGCAACCGCAAGTCGCCACGGAGCGACTGGGGTGGTGGCGGGGGGCGGCCGGTGGTCGGGGCCGGCGTTCCCGTACGAGTACGCCGCCGATCACTGATCACCAAACGCCTGCTGGTCACACCCGCACCACTGACCACGGCCGTTGCACGGCACGGGCGAGTCCTCCACACTCGTGTCGGAGAACGTCCGTGGGGAGGGGGAGGCGTGGAGAGAGGAAACGCCGACGTACCGGAGCGCCTTCGGGCGGATCACGGGCCGGGCGCGGCCGTATGAGTACGGGGCTGGACACCGCGTACATACCGCCGCAGGACCGCGAGGAGGTGATCCGGCACGCGGTGTGGGACTCCATCGTGGTCGTCGACATCGACCACCGGCCGCCCGGCAACGAGATCCGGGCCCGGATGGAGGTCGGCACCGTCGGCCCGCTCCGGGTGTGCACGGCGCGCTCGACGGCGGTCACGCTGCGGCGTACGGAACGGCTGGTCCGCAAGGACGAGGAACCGTCGCTCTTCCTCAGCCTCCAGGTGCGGGGCACCAGCATGGGAGCGCAGTACGGACGCGAATGCGTCGTGCGGCCCGGCGAGTTCGCGGTCTTCCAGTCGAACGCCCCGTACACCCTGCTCTTCGACGAGGGGGTCGACCACCACTTCCTGCGCCTGCCGCTCACGGCGCTGGCGCTCCCCGACCGGCTGCTCCGGGACACCACCACGGTGACGCTGGGGGCCGGCAATCCGCTCGCCCGCCTGGCGTACACCTACTTCTCCCAGCTCGCCGACAGTGACGAACTGCGCGGCTCCGGCCCGGCGTCGGCCGTCGTCGCCCCCAGCATCGAACTGCTGAGAGCCGTCCTGATCACCCAGCACGGCGACGCCGGCCTGGCGAAGGAGCCCCTCGAAGCCACGCTCTCCCTGCGGATCACCCAGTACATCCGCGAGCATCTGGCAGACCCCGATCTGTCGGCCGCCCGCATCGCCGCCGCGCACGGCATCTCCGTACGCCACCTCTACGTCGTCCTCTCGCGCGCCGGCATCAGCCTCGGCGACTGGATCCGGGCCCGCCGGCTGGAGGCCTGTACCCGCGAACTGGCCGGTCCCGCAGGGCGGTTGCGCACCATCGCGGCCATCGCCCGGAGCTGGGGATTCGTGAACGCCGCGCACTTCAGCAAGGTCTTCAAGCAGGCGTACGGCATGTCGCCCCGCGCCTATCGCGAGGAGCACCACCGCCGGGAGCCGCACGGCTGAGGCCGCCGCAGCCGTGACGGTCGTGGACCTGTCGCCTCCGTCATCACCGCCCGAACCGTGACGGCCCTGGCCGTGTCCCCGCCGGAACCACTGAAAGCCGAGAGATGCCGGTGCCCTCCGTGCCCGACGACGTACCCCCGCCCGTCCACCTCGACCCGGTCCTGGACGGGCTCGCGAAGAACCCCGCGCTGCCGGCCGAGCTCGTCCGCCGGTTCCTCGGCCGCCGCAAGGGCCTCGGCCAGGTGGCCGAGCGGCCGGACCTGAGCGAGGAGATGATCGCCGAGATCATCGCCGTGGACGATCACTGGCTCACCCACTCGCTCGCCCTGAACCGCCGTCTCCCACCGGCCTTCCGGATGATCCTCGCGGGCCATGCGGACCCCTCGATCCGCAGGGCCGTGGCCGTGGCGGCGGAGGGCTCCCCACGCGCACTGTTCGAGCGGCTGCTCGACGACGGCGACCAGCAGGTCCGCCAGTACCTGGCCGAGAACGATCACACGCCGGACGACCTGCGGGCCCGGCTTGCGGCGGACCCGAGCCCGGAGGTCCGGGCGGCGGTGGCCCAATGGTGGACGGCGGCCCCGGAACCTGTACGCCGCCGACTGCTGACCGACCCCGAAGACTCCGTACGGGCGGCGGCCTGCGCCACCTACTTCCGCCGGCTCCCCCATCCCGTTCCGCCTCGCGACCTCGTCCCGCGCCTGCTGGCCGACCCGGTCACCCGCGCCGGTGCCGTGCGCCACTGCACGCTGGACACCGCCACCGCGCGCCGGCTGGCCGAAGACCCCGACGACGAGGTGCGCATCGCACTCGCGGCACACCCCGATCTGCCCTCCGCGCTGCGCGACGCACTCGCCCAGGACCCCGATCCGCGCGTCGCCGTCCGTGTCTTCGCCCGAGAGGACACCCCGGAGCCGGTCCGGGCGAGGATCCACGACCGGATCCACTCCCCCTCCACACCCCCGGGTGACTGGCTCACGCACGCCGAGTCCCTGGACGATGTCGCGTTCGAGCGCGAGGTCATCGGCCAGGTGGCCCGCGCGGAACTGCGGGCCCTTCGGCCGGCCTGGGTGACGGCCGATCCCGTGCCGTACGCGGACTCGCCCTATGTCTGCTTCCGCGCCTCGGCGGCGATGTCCGACCGCCTTCCGCCGCCGCTCGTGGCCCGGTTGCTCGACGACGAGGAGAGCAGCGTCCGCACGACCATGGCCCTCCATGCCCGTGACCGGATCGACCCCGCCACCGCCGAGCGGCTCGATCGCACCCACCGGCCGGACAAGCGGGTCCTGTGGCGACCGGCCGACGACTTCCCCCTCCCGCCGGAAGCACTCCGCCGCCTGGCCACGGACCCCGATCCCCGGATGCGACAACTCGCCCCTCGCGACCCCGACCTGCCCCTCCCCGTCATCCGCCGGCTGGCCACCGACCCGGACGACGTGGTCCGCCGCACCGTCGCCGCCCATCCCCGGCTGCCGCCCGACGACCTGACACGGCTCCTGGCCGACCCGTCGGAACACGTCGCGGCCACGGCGGCGGCGAACCCGGCCCTGCCCCTCGCGTTCATGCGTCGGCTGCTCGCCCTGGCCGGGCTGTGAGGGTCAGTGGCGCATTCTCACGGTGTGACACAGGCGAGGGCGGCCAGTGCGTCGAAGTCGCCGCCACC
The DNA here is from genome assembly GCF_053597115.1 of Streptomyces sp. NPDC001515. Classification (NCBI taxonomy): domain Bacteria; kingdom Bacillati; phylum Actinomycetota; class Actinomycetes; order Kitasatosporales; family Streptomycetaceae; genus Streptomyces; species Streptomyces sp. NPDC001515. The sequence goes on along the minus strand of NZ_JBSFHN010000008.1, from coordinate 80,217 downwards.
CCCGGAACCATGCACGTCCGCGACTCCAAACTCACCGCCGGGCCCATCCTCCGCGTATCCCCGCGCGCCTGGGCCGGGTTCGTCGGGCTCGCCGCCACCGAGTGGGGCCCGCCGGACAGTCCAGACGGCGGGCCCCACACAGGTGTTACGCCCCCGCGCCCACCCCCCACGTGTACACCGGGTCCGAAGCGTCACGGTGTGACGCGACCCAGGTCGGGTCCAGGGCGTCCGTGACGCGGACGGTGCGGGACTCGTCGAAGACGACGACCCGGTCGGCGATGCCCCAGGCGCCGGCACGGCGTTCGAAGCGGTCGACGTAGCGGCAGCGGATGATCGCGAGGTCCTGGGGGGCGCCGGGTTCGGCGGGGGCCTGGCGGAGGTAGCAGAGGCAGTAGGACTCGACGTGGGCGGAGTCGTCGCCGGTGAAGTCGACGAGCACGTTGGTGATGAAGTGCTGGGAGGAGTCGATGGTGCGGTGGCGGGTGCGGATGTCCTCGACGAGGCCGGCGGCGTCGCCGGTGTAGGCGCCGTGGACGTCGACGGCGTCGTCGAAGTAGCAGGCGGCGATGGCGTCGTGATCGAGGCGGTCCACGGCCCGCGCGTAGCGGAAGAGGACGTCCTGGATCGCGAAGCGGTCGTCGGCGCGGCTCATGCTGTGGCCTCCTGGGGGCGCGGAGAGAGGGTGGCGGCGCGGGCGGCGGCCTCGCGGCCGGCGACGCGGCCGAGGACGAGGGCGTGGGCGACGGAGTTGCCGCCGCCGACGTAGCGCTCGCCGAGGATGCCGCCGGCGGCCTCGCCCGCCGCGTACAGACCGGGGACGGGGCGGCCGTCCGTGGCGAGGACGCGCGTGGAGGCGTCGATCTCCAGGCCGGTGTGCGTGCACACCAGCTCGGCGGGGAGCATCCGCACGGCGTGGAAGGGGCCGGTGGCGACCGGGGCGAGGTGGGCGTCGGCGCCCTTGGCGGCCAGGGACTCGTGGCGGAGGAAGTCCTCGTCGTGGCCCTCGGCGAAGAGGGTGTTGAAGCGGTCCACGGCCGCCTCCAGGTTCCGCGCGGGGACGTCCATCATTTCGGCGAGGCCGGCCAGGGTGTCCGCGCGCAGGACGACGCCCTTGTCGGCCTCCTCCAGGATCCGGGCGGGGGTCCAGTCGGCGTAGCCCTCCGGCAGGGCGGCGCGGGCGGTGTCGTCGAAGACCGACCAGACCCAGCCTCCGTGGTCCTTCAGGATGCCGGGGCTGACCGCGTACGGCGCGTCCTCGTCCATGCAGCGCCGCCCGTCCAAGCCGACGTGGATCCGCGAGGGCGGCGGGAATCCGCTCTGCCAGTGGTGGTACCGCTGGAACTCGGCGGTGACCAGGAGCAGTCCCCAGCCCTGGCCGAAGAGGCCCAGGCCGTGGCGTTCGGCCAGGCCGATATGGTCGCCGCGGGCCCCGGGCGCCGCGACGACGAACAGCGCGTCGCCCGCGATCTCCGCGTCCGGCAGGAAGCGGCGCACCAGGTCCGGATCGGCGGCCAGGCCGCCGCTGGCGACGACGACGGCGGGGGCGGTGGCCTCCTCGCCGCCGATGACGACGCCCCGGACCTCGCCGTCGCGGATCACCAGGTCCTCGACGCGGCTGCCGAGCGCGAGGTCCACGTCGAGGCGGGCGCGGGCCTTGTCGAGGACCTGGACCAGTCCGTAGCCCTGGTCCCTGGGGACGTGGCCGCGCCAGACGTCCTCGACGCCGGCCCGGGTGAGGCCGGGTTCGTGGGCGCTGCGGGAAACCTGCGCGGGGATCTCCACGCCGAGGTCGAGCAGCCAGTCGACGATCGCGCCGGACTCCTCGCAGAACATCCGGACCGGGCCGGGGCGCAGCCGCCAGCCGTTGAGGTCCATGTAGTGCTGGAACATCCGCAGCGGCGAGTCCTCGATGCCGAGGCCGCGCTGCACGCTGGTGGCGGAGGCGGTGAGCAGTCCGGCGGAGAGCTGGGTGGAGCCGCCGATCTCGTCCTCGGACTCCAGGAGCAGGACCCGGGCGCCGGCCTGCGCGGCCGAGACGGAGGCCGCGAGGCCCGCGCCGCCCGCCCCGATCACGATGACGTCGTAGTCGTAGTCGGGCTCAGACATGCTGGGAACCGCCGTCCACGGGGATGTTGGCGCCGGTGATGTAGCGGGCGCTGTCCGAGAGCAGGAAGTACAGCGCGCCGAAGACCTCCATCGGGGCGCCGATGCGGCGCAGCGGGACGGTGCTCAGGGCGCGGTTCATGGCGGCCTGGTCGTCGCGGACCCAGCGGGTCATCTCGGTGTCGATGTAGCCGGGCGCGATGGAGTTGACGCGGATGTTGTCGGGGCCCAGCTCGACGGCCATACAGGTGGTGAGGTGCTTCACCGCGGCCTTCGAGGAGTTGTACGAGGCGCGGGTCGGCCGGGCGCGGACGGCGGCGACCGAGGCCATGTTGACGATGGCGCCGCCGTCGACGGTGCGGAAGTGGCGGGCGGCGGCCTGGCCGCCGTACACGACGCCGTTGACGTTGACGCCGTAGGTGAGCGCGAGCTGTTCGGGGCTGATGTCGGTGAACTCGGCCTGCGGGAAGACGCCCGCGTTGTTGACCCAGAGGTCGAGGCGGCCGAACTCGCGCAGGGCGGTGGCGACCAGGGCCTCGGAGGCGGCCGGGTCGGTGACGTCGGCGCCGACGCCGACGACGCGGCCCGCGCCCTCGACGCCCGACAGCCGGGTGTTGATCTCGTCGGCGGTGGCGGCCATGGCCGCGGCGTCCAGGTCGCCGCCGACGCCGTTGACGCCGCGGCGGGCCAGTTCCTCCAGGAAGAGGGCGCCCATGCCGCGTCCGGCGCCGGTGATGACGACGGTGCGTCCGACCAGTTCGGGGTTGATCGCGGGCAGGGGGGCGTAGTCGACGCGACCCGGGTTGTCCTCGGTGGGGGTGGTCTGCTGGGTCACGGGTGGTGCTCCTTCTGCTGTGGTGCGGTGGTGTCGGGCGCGTCGCCGTCGCGTGTGACGTGGCGGCTGACGAGCCTCAGTTCTTCGGGGTGGCCGGGGGTGCGGCGCAACCGGTCGTCGATCGTGGTGATCCGGTCGATGCGGGCCGCTCCGCCGGCGAGGTCGTGGGTGGTGACGATGAGGAGGTTCGCGCGGACGCGGTACTCCCCCGGGGCGTCCGCGGGGCGGACGGCCACGTTGGTGATCAGGTGGTGGAGGTGGGGCGCGGCGGTGTGCAGGTCGCGGGCGAAGGCGGTGAGGGCGTCGCGGCCCCGGACGGGGGCGTCGTAGGTCGGGGAGACGAACGCCCCGTCGGGGACGAAGGTGTCGGCCCAGCCCTCGGCGTCGCCGCCGTCGATCGCGTGGGACTGGACGGCGTAGAGGTGCTGGACCTCCAGGAGCGTCGCGAGGAGCGGGTTCACCGGCCGGCCGCCAGTCCGGACAGGATGCGGTGGTAGAGGCCTCCGGAGGTGAGTCCGCCGTCGACGACCAGTTCCTCGCCGGTGATGTACGCGGCGTCGTCGGAGAGGAGGAAGGCGACGATCCCGGCCATCTCCTGTGGGCTGGCGAGGCGGCCCGCGGGGACGGATTTCGCGCTCTCGTCGACGAAGCTCGTGTCGGGGGCCTGGTGGAGCAGCGGGGTGTCGGTGAGGCCGGGGTGGAGGGAGTTGACGCGGATGCCGTGGGCGGCGAGTTCGAGCGCGCCGACCTTCGAGAGTCCGCGTACGCCCCATTTGCTGGTGCCGTACGTGGCGGAGAAGTAGCCGACCATTCCGGCGATGGAGGAGATGTTGACGACGGCGGCGCCGCCGTTCCGGGCGCCTTCGGTCAGGGCGGGGGTGAGGGTCTTGAGCCCGTAGAAGACGCTGGAGAGGTTGATGTCCATGATCCGTCGCCACTGTTCGACGGTGGTACCGGCGATGCCCGCGCGGAGGCTGACGCCCGCGTTGTTGACCAGGCCGTGCAGCGGTCCGGCCGACTCGATCTCGGCCGCCAGCCCGGTCCACGCGTCGGGGTCGGCGACGTCGAGGTGGACGGCCCGCCCCGATCCGCCGGCCGCTTCCAGCTCCGGCAGCAGGGCCGTCGCGGCCTCCAGGTCCAGATCGGCGGCCCAGACGTGGGCGCCCTCGGCCGCCAGGGCCAGGCAGTCGGCCCGGCCGAGGCCGCCGGCGGCGCCGGTGACCACGACGGAGCGGCCTTCGAACCGGTGACGGGCGGCGGAAGCACCCGGGGAGGCAGGGGCGGGGGTGCCGGCGGAAGCGGCAAGAGGTCCGGCGGAAGCGGCGGGGGTCCCGGGGTGTGCGGTGCTCACAGCTCCAGCTCCGTTCCGCGCGTCTCCTTGAGGAAGAACGTGGCGACGAAGGTCATGACGGCGGTGGCGATGAGATAGCCGGCCGGGGCCAGGTTGTTGCCGGTCATGTTGATGAGCAGCGTGGCGATGAAGGGGGCGGTGCCGCCGAGCGCCATGTTGGTGACGTTGTTGCTCATCGCGATGCCCGTGTAGCGGTAGCGGGCCCGGAAGATCTCGGCGTACGTCGCGAAGGAGACGCCGTTGACGAGTCCGATGAAGAAGGTCAGCGAGGAGTGGGCGAGGATCGCCGCCAGCGGGGCGCCGTCGCGCATCAGCATGAAGGCGGGCAGGCCGATGACGGCGGTGACGCCGCTGCCGACGAAGAACACCGGGCGGCGGCCGTAGCGGTCACCGATGCGTCCGGCGATCGGGAGGCTGATCACGGCGGAGACCATGGCGATGCAGGTGGAGGTGAACGCGAAGTCGGCGGAGTGGCCGCCCTCCGTCTGGAGGTAGCTGGCGGCGTAGACACCGGCCACGTAGTAGCCGCCGACGATCAGCGCGCCGAGGAAGATGACGAGCACGATCTGCCGCCAGGCGTGGGCGAACACGTCGGCGATCGGGTACTTGGCGACCTCGACGGTGTCGCTGTCCTTCACGGCCTCGAACTGCTCGGTCTCGGGCAGCTGGCTGCGGATGTAGAGGCCGATCACGCCGATGACGACGCTGAGCAGGAAGGGGATGCGCCAGGCCCAGTCGCGGACGGTGTCCTCGCTGAGGGTCGAGGTCAGCAGCAGCGCGACGAGCGAGGCGAACAGCGAGCCGAGGTAGGTGCCGGTGTTCACGAACGAGGTGTGGAAGGCCCGCCGGTCCGCCGGGGCGTGCTCGGAGACGAAGGCGTTGGCGCCGCCGAGTTCACCGCCGGCGGCGAAGCCCTGGAGGCAGCGGCAGAGCACCAGCAGGACGGTGGCCCACAGACCGAGCGTGGCGTACGAGGGGATCAGGCCGATCGCCGTGGTGGCGACGGCCATGAGCAGGATGGTCCAGGTGAGGGCCTTCTTGCGGCCGTACTTGTCGCCGATGTGGCCGAAGACGATGCCGCCGGGGGCGCGGAGGAAGAAGGCCACCGCGAAGGCGGCGAAGGTGGAGAGCAGGGCCGTGTTCGGATCGCTGTCGACGAAGAAGTGCGAGGCGATCAGGGTGGCCATGTAGCCGTAGATGCCGAAGTCGTAGTACTCGACGACGGTGCCGAGGATCGCCGCCCTGATCACTTTCAGTGTCGATTGGGCGGACGGGGCGGGGGATTCCGCCGGCGAGGTCGCCGGGGCAGCCGTCTCGGTGGCCAGATTGTCCATGGAAGGGTCCTTCGGGAAGCTCTTCACGGGGGTGCGGGGCGGGGAGGGGGTGCGGTGGAGCGGGGGGGTCAGGCCTGCCGGCCGGCCCAGACCCAGGCGTAGGTCCCGTCGTCGGTCCGCCGGCCGCCTTCTCCCAGTTCGAGGGGGCGGAAGGTGTCGACCATGACGGCGGTCTCGTCGAAGTACTCGGCGCCGAGCGACGCCTCCAGCGCGGCCGGCTGCGGGCCATGGGCGTGGCCGCCGGGGTGCAGGGTGAGCGAGCCGACGCCGATGCCGGAGCCCTTGCGGGCCTCGTAGTCGCCTCCGGCGTAGAACATGACCTCGTCGCTGTCGACGTTGGAGTGGTAGTACGGCACCGGCACGGCGAGCGGGTGGTAGTCCACCTTGCGGGGCACGAAGTTGCAGATGACGAAGTTGTCGCCCTCGAAGACCTGGTGCACCGGCGGGGGCTGGTGGATCTTGCCGGTGAGCGGCATGTAGTCCTCGATGTTGAACGTGTACGGGTACAGGCAGCCGTCCCAGCCCACGACGTCGAAGGGGTGGGTGTCGTAGCGGAACCGGGTGCCGAGGACGCCGTGGGGGCCGCCCCGGTGCTTGACCAGCACCTCCGTGTCGCGCCCCTCGGCGAGGTGGACGGCTTCGGGGCCGTGCAGGTCCCGTTCGCAGTAGGGGGCGTGCTCCAGGAGCTGGCCGTACTTCGAGAGGTAGCGCCGGGGCGGTGCGATGTGGCTGTTGGCCTCGATCGCGTACAGCCGGCTGGGTCCGTCGGTGGTGTCGGGGAGCCAGCGGTGGGTGGTGGCGCGCGGCAGGAGGACGTAGTCGCCGGTGCGGTACGGGAGCACGCCGAAGACGGTCTCCACGGTCCCGGTGCCGGACTCCACGTAGACGCACTCGTCGCCGAGGGCGTTGCGGTAGAGCGGTGAGGGCGCCCCGGCCACGACGTAGGAGAGGCGCACGTCGCCGTTGCCGAGCAGGAGCCGCCGGCCGGTCACCGCGTCCGTGCCGGACGCGGAGTCCGCGTCGAACAGGGCGTGCGGGGTGAGGTGGCGGGGCTTGAGCGGGTGGTTGGCCGCCGTGGCCTGGTCGGGGAGGTCCCAGACCTCGGCGGCGACGATCGCGGAGGGCACGCCCCGGTGGTAGAGGAGCGAGGAGTCGGAGGAGAAGCCCTCCTCCCCCATCAGCTCCTCGTAGGAGAGCGTGCCCGCGTCGTCGCGGAACTGCGTGTGCCGCTTCGGCGGCACGATGCCGACTCGACGGTAGTACGCCATGACTCCTCCGGCGTGTAGACCCAGGACGGGCTGGGGGGCGAGGGTGAGCGAACGGCCCTGTGGCGCCCGGCGCCGCTACGGACGGCGCTGCGGCGACGGCCGGCGGCGAACCAACGTCGCGGTGGCGACCGGGGGTTGGCGACCGGAGAAGGTGACCGATTAAAGAACGCCACCTGTTCGCATTTCGATGATCCTCGGCTAGGGTGTGACGCGTGTCAATACCTCTCGCCTTCCGACATCTCGTGGACGACGCGGCGGTCTTCCCGCCCGGCCTGGCACCGCTGCCCCGTGCCGTGGCCGAGCACGCCGCCCATCTGGCGTCCGGCCACGCCGGGTTGATCGGCCCCTTCGTCGTCGCCTCCACGGCCCTGGAGGAGCTGGCCGCGCTCGCGGAGCCGGCCCTGTTCCCGGACGGGCTGCGGGTGAGCGTCGTGGCCGGGGCCGCGGCCGTGCCCGCCGCCCTGGGCGCCGTGGCCGCGACCGGCCGGCTGGTCCTCGCCGCGCTGGAGGTCGGGCCCGGTCCGGACCGGCCCGTCGCCGGGCAGATCGACGCGCTGGCGGCCCTGGACCCGCCCGGGACCGTGTACGTCGAGGTGCCCCGCCCCGGCGATCCGGAGTGGGGCACGACGCTCGCCGCGGTCGCCCGGCACGGCTTCCGGCTGAAGTTCCGCACCGGGGGCACCGAGCCCGCCGCCTTCCCCACCGAGGACGAGCTGGCCGCCTGGATCCACGCGGCCGTGGCCGCCGGCACCCCGTTCAAGTGCACCGCCGGGCTGCACCACGCCGTCCGCCACACCGCCCCCGCCACCGGCTTCGAGCACCACGGCTACCTCAACGTGCTGCTCGCCACCGCGCGGGCCCGCGCCGGGCAGGGGCTGCCCGCCGTCCGGTCCGCCCTCACCGCACGCGACCCGGACGCGCTCGCCGCGGCCGTCACCGCGCTCCCCGCCGAGGAGGCCGCCGCCGCCCGCACCGCCTTCACCTCGTACGGCTCGTGCAGCGTCCTCGAACCGCTCCAGGACCTGGGCGCGCTGGGCCTGCTCGGCGCCTGACCCCGCCCGTCCGCCCCGCGGCGGGCCGCACACGCCCCGCCACCGCCCGCACCACGCCATCCGGACCACCGACACCGAAGGGCCCCACCATGAGCACCCACCCCGTCACCTGGGCCGATGCCGCCGACGGCAGCCCGTACGACGTCGACAACCTGCCGTACGCCGTCTTCTCGACCGGGGACGCCGGGCCGCGTCTCGGCGTCCGCATCGGGGACCAGGTCCTGGACCTCGGCCAGGCCGCCGCCGCGCTGCGCCCCGAGTGGACGGAGCTGCTCGACGCCCCCGCGCTCAACCCGCTGATGGCCGCCGGACCCGCCACCTGGGCCGCCGTCCGCGCCTGGGCCGTGGAGCTGCTCACCGACACCGCCCACCGGGACCGCGTCCGGCTCGTCCCGCTGGAAGCCGTCACCCTGCACCTGCCGTTCCAGGTCGCGGACTACGTGGACTACTACGCCTCCCTCGACCACGCCGGGAACGTCGGCCGGATCTTCCGCCCCGACGGCGACGCCCTGATGCCGAACTGGCGCCATCTGCCCGTCGCGTACCACGGCCGCGCGGGCTCGATCGTCGTCTCCGGCACCCCGGTGCGCCGACCCTCCGGGCAGCGCAAGGCCCCCGCCGACCCGGCGCCCACGTACGGCCCCTCGCTGCGTCTGGACATCGAGGCCGAGCTGGGCTTCGTCGTGGGGCGCACGCTCCCGCTCGGCGAGCGCGTGCCGACCTCGGAGTTCACCGAGACGGTCTTCGGGGTCACGGGCGTCAACGACTGGTCCTCCCGGGACATCCAGGCATGGGAGTACGTGCCGCTGGGCCCCAACCTCGGCAAGTCCTTCGCCACCAGCATCAGCGCCTGGGTCACCCCGCTCGCCGCCCTGGAGCACGCCCGCGTCGAACTGCCCGGCCAGAACCCCGAGGTGCTGCCCTACCTCCGCGAGGAGGGCCCCTCGGGCTACGACATCGACGTGGAGGTCGAGGTCAACGGCACGGTCGTGGCCCGCCCGCCGTACCGGACGATGTACTGGTCGCCCGCGCAGATGCTCGCCCACCTCACGGTCAACGGGGCCTCGCTGCGCGTCGGCGACTTCTACGCCTCCGGTACGATCTCCGGCCCGGAGAAGGATCAGCGCGGCTCCTTCCTCGAACTGTCCTGGGGCGGCACCGAGCCCTGGACCGCCGGGGGCGAGAAGCGCACCTTCCTGGAGGACGGCGACGAGGTGGTGCTGCGCTACTCGGCGCCGGGCGCCCGGGGCCGCATCGGCCTCGGCGAGGTCCGCGGCACGATCCTCCCCACCGCCTAGCCGGACCCCACGACCTTCAGAGAGGTGTCATGACACCCCCGAACGACACCGAGAGCGGCGGCTCGCAGACCCTGGAGCGCGGACTCGCGATCCTGGTCGAACTGAGCCGCCACCCCGAGGGTCTGAACACCAGTCAGGTCGCCGCCGCGACGGGCCTCCACCGGTCCATCGCGCACCGGCTGCTGGTCTCGCTGCACCGCACGGGCTTCGCCTCGCGCGACGACGAGGGCCGCTACGCGGTGGGCCCGGCCGTGTCCGGGATACTCGGCGAGTCCGGTCCCAGTCTGCGCGTCGTCGCGGAGCCCGTGCTCCAGCGCCTGGCCCGCCAGGTCGACGCGACGGCGAGCCTGGTCGAGATCATCGGGACGGCGGCCGTCACCACGGTGGTGGCCGAACCGCCCACCGACGGACCGCTGTTCTGGTACCGCAAGGGCAGCCGCGACCCCATCGACAGCGGCTCCGGAGGGCTGGCGTGCCTGGCCTCCGGCCCGCCGCGCGCGGGCGAGCCGGAGCGGGTCCAGTCGATCCGCGAGGCCGGCTACATCTCCACGCACGGCGAGGTGAACGTCGGGGCGTACGGCATCGCCGCACCGCTCCCGGGCTGGCCGGTGCGCGCCGCGCTCAACGTCGTCACCGCGGACCCGGCCATCGCCGAACTGGCCGTGGCCCACGTCATGGAGGCGGTCGCCTTCCTCGGCACCCCGCGCGACCACCGCTGATCCCGGCTCCGCACGACGGCCGGCCCCCGCGCGTCCCGTGCGCGGGGGCCGGCCGTCGTGGCGTACTCACGGTCCCTGGATCCTGTCGCCCTCCGGGAGGCGGACGGTGAACGGGGCGCCGGTGCGCCCGCGCAGCTCCTCCGGATCGGCGCCGGGGGCGAGGCGGACGAGTTCCAGTCCGCGCGGGGTGACGTCGAAGACCGCGAGGTCGGTGATGATGCGCTGGACGACGCCGACGCCGGTCAGCGGCAGGGTGCACCGCTCGACGATCTTGGGGCTGCCGTCCTTGGCGTTGTGCTCGGTCAGCACGATCACCCGGGGCGTGCCCGCGACCAGGTCCATCGCGCCGCCCATGCCCTTGACGAGCTTGCCGGGGATGGTCCAGTTGGCCAGGTCCCCGTTGGCGGCGACCTGGAGCGCGCCGAGGACGGCGGTCTGCACCTTGCCCGCCCGGATCATCGCGAAGGAGGTGGCCGAGTCGAAGACGCTCGCCCCGGGCAGCAGCGTCACGGTCTGCTTGCCGGCGTTGATGAGGTCGGCGTCCTCGTCCCCCTCGTACGGGAACGGGCCCATGCCCAGAATGCCGTTCTCGCTCTGGAGGGTGACCCGCACCCCGGGCGGGAGGTGGTTGGCGACCAGCGTCGGAATCCCGATGCCGAGGTTGACGTACTGGCCGTCCCGCAGCTCCTCGGCGGCCGTCGCCGCCATCTGCTCACGTGTCCACGCCATCTCAGGTCTCCCGGGTCCGTACGGTCAGTTGCTCGATCTCCTTGGCCCGGGGCCGCGAGGCCACCACCCGGTGCACGAAGACGCCGGGCGTGGTGACCGTGTCCGGGTCCAGGAAGCCGTCCCCCAGCACCTCTTCGGCGTCGACGACGGTGACGGTCCCGGCGGTGGCGACCAGCGGATTGAAGTTGCGGGCCGTGAGGCGGTAGGTGAGATTGCCCTCGCGGTCGGCGCGGTGCGCGTGGACGAGCGCGAGATCGGGGACGATGGCCCGCTCCAGCAGATGGGTGCGGCCGTCGAACTCGGCGGTGGGCTTGCCCTCCGCGACCGGGGTGCCGACGCCCGTGGGGGTGTAGAAGGCCGGAATGCCCGCCCCGCCCGCCCGCAGCCGCTCGGCGAGCGTGCCCTGCGGCACGAACTCGACGTCGAGCGTGCCGTCCAGGTACTGCGAGGCGAACAGCTTGTTCTCCCCCACGTAGCTGCCCAGCACCTTGCGGACCTGACGCTTCTCCAGCAGCAGCCCGAGGCCCTTGCCGTCGACGCCCATGTTGTTGGAGACGATCGTCAGCCCCTGCACACCGGAGTCGCGGACCGCCTCGATCAGGTCCAGCGGATTGCCGCTCAGTCCGAAGCCTCCGACCGCGATGGTCAGATCGTCGCGGAGCAGCCCCTCCAGCGCCGCGGACGCGCTGGTGAACACCTTCGACATGTCCACTCCTTGTTTCCCGTCCATAACGTGGACGCTCTCCCACACCGTAGAGAGGCCCACGATTCCCCGGCAACAGCCTGGTGGGGTTTACTGTTCCGGACGGGGAAACCGCTCTGATCGTGAGCGCGTGACGCAGGACCGTCCACGATGTGGAGGATTCGATGGAGGGTGCCCAGGCCATCAGCAGGGCGGCGGCGCTGCTGCGGATCGTCAGCGCGGCGGCCGACGGGGTGACCACCGCGCAGGCCGCCCAGCAAGCGGGGGTCGCCCGGACGACGGTGCACCGGATCCTGTCCTCGCTCCAGGACTCCGGTCTTCTGGACCGGGACAACGGCACCGGCCGCTGGCACCTGGGCCCGGAGGTCTTCCTCATGGGGGCGCTGGCCGCGCGGCGCTACGACTTCGTGGAGACGGCGCGGCCCGCCGTGCGGGAGCTGGCCGACGAGACCGGCGAGAGCGCGTTCCTGTCGCTGCGTCGGGGCGACGAGAACGTGTGCGTGCTCCGGGAGGAGGGCAGCTTCCCGCTCCGCTCCTTCGTGCTCCAGGAGGGCACGCGCTTCCCGCTGGGCGTGGCCTCGGGCGGTCTGGCGATCCTGTCGTTCCTGAGCGACCAGGAGATCGACGCCTATCTCGGCCGCGCCGAGCTGACCGGGGACTGGGGCGAGGCGCACAGCGCGGACGCGATCCGCGAACGGGTGCGGCTGACGCGCACCGCCGGGTACGCGACCAATCCGGCGCTCGTCCTGGAGGGCAGCTGGGGCATGGGCGCCGCCGTCTTCGACCAGCACGGGCGCCCCGCCTGGGCGGTCAGCATCACCGGGGTCGAATCGCGGTTCCGCGACGCCCGGCGCCCGGAGCTGGGCCGGCTGCTGCTGAGGACGGCGCACCGGCTCAGCACGCGGGCGGGGCACGGCCGCACCCCGGCGGGCCGCTGAACCGGAGCCGTAGGGCTCAGTCCTCGCCCTCCAGCTCCCCCTCGGTCTCCAGGAACGCCTGCCGCAGCGCGGCCAGCACCTCGGGGTCGGGCTCGGCCCACATGCCCCGGGACTCCGCCTCCAGCAGGCGTTCCGCGATGCCGTGCAGGGCCCAGGGGTTGGCCTCCTGGAAGAAGGCGCGGTTGACCGGGTCGAGGACGTAGGTCTCGGTGAGCCTGTCGTACATCCAGTCCGCGACCACGCCGGTCGTGGCGTCGTAGCCGAAGAGGTAGTCGACGGTCGCGGCGAGTTCGAAGGCGCCCTTGTAGCCGTGGCGGCGCATCGCCTCAATCCACTTGGGGTTGACGACCCGGGCGCGGAAGACCCGGGAGGTCTCCTCGGTCAGGGTGCGGGTGCGGACGGTCTCGGGGCGGGTGGAGTCCCCGATGTACGCCTCGGGGGCCCGGCCCCGCAGCGCGCGGACGGCGGCGACCATGCCCCCGTGGTACTGGAAGTAGTCGTCGGAGTCCGCGATGTCGTGCTCGCGGGTGTCGGTGTTCTTGGCGGCGACGGCGATGCGCCGGTACGCGGTCTCCATCTCCTCGCGGGCCGGGCGGCCGTCCAGGTCGCGGCCGTAGGCGTAGCCGCCCCAGGTCGTGTAGACCTCGGCGAGGTCGGCGTCGGTGCGCCAGTCGCGGGAGTCGATGAGCTGGAGGAGTCCGGCGCCGTAGGTGCCGGGGCGGGAGCCGAAGATCCGGGTGGTGGCGCGGCGTTCGTCGCCGTGCGCGGCCAGGTCGGCCTGGGTGTGGGCGCGTACGTGGTTGAGGGCGGCGGGTTCGTCCAGGGAGGCGGCGAGGCGGACCGCGTCGTCGAGGAGGCCGACGGTGTGCGGGAAGGCGTCGCGGAAGAAGCCGCTGATGCGCAGGGTGACGTCGATGCGGGGGCGGCCCAGTTCCTCGGCGGGGACGGGCTCCAGGCCGGTGACGCGGCGGGAGGCGTCGTCCCAGACGGGGCGGATGCCGAGCAGCGCGAAGGCTTCGGCGACGTCGTCGCCGGCGGTGCGCATGGCGCTCGTTCCCCACAGGGAGAGTCCGACGGATTCGGGCCAGTCGCCGTTGTCGGCGCGGTAGCGCTCCAGGAGCGAGTCGGCCAGGGCCTGTCCGGTCTCCCAGGCGAGCCGGGAGGGGACCGCCTTGGGGTCGACGGAGTAGAAGTTGCGGCCGGTGGGCAGCACGTTGACCAGTCCGCGCAGCGGGGAGCCGGAGGGCCCTGCGGGGACGAAGCCGCCGTTCAGCGCGTGGACGCAGTGGTCGAGTTCGGCGGTGGTGCCGGCCAGGCGCGGGACGACCTCGGAGGCGGCGAAGGAGAGGATGTCGGCGACGGCCTGCGGGTGTCCTGCGGCCACGGTCGCGACGGCGGACCCGTCCCAGTCCGCGTCCTCCATCGCCTGGACCAGGGCGCGGGCCCGTTCCTCGACGGCGTCGGCGTCGGCGCGGACGGCGGCGGACTCGTCCAGGCCGAGGGCCTCGCGCAGTCCGGGCAGGGAGGCGGTGCCGCCCCAGATCTGGCGGGCGCGCAGGATCGCGAGGACGAGGTTGACGCGGGCCGGGCCGGTGGGGGCGCCGCCCAGGACGTGCAGGCCGTCGCGGATCTGCACGTCCTTGATCTCGCAGAGCCAGCCGTCGAGATGCATGATGAAGTCGTCGAAGCCCTCGTCCTCCGGGCGGTCCTCCAGGCCCAGGTCGTGGTCGAGCTTCGCGGCCTGGATGAGGGTCCAGATCCGGGCGCGGATCGCCGGGAGTTTCGCCGGGTCCATGGCGGCGATCTGGGCGTGCTCGTCCAGGAGTTGTTCGAGGCGGGCGATGTCGCCGTAGCTGTCGGCGCGGGCCATCGGCGGCACGAGGTGGTCCACGAGCGTGGCGTGCGCCCGGCGCTTGGCCTGGGTGCCCTCGCCGGGGTCGTTGACGAGGAACGGGTAGACGAGCGGCAGGTCCCCGAGCGCGGCGTCGGGGCCGCAGGCGGCGGAGAGTCCGGCGTTCTTGCCGGGCAGCCACTCCAGGTTGCCGTGCTTGCCGAGGTGGATCATGGCGTCGGCGCCGAAACCGCCGTCGTCGGCGCGGGCGGCGATCCAGCGGTAGGCGGCCAGATAGTGGTGCGAGGGCGGCAGGTCGGGGTCGTGGTAGATCGCGATCGGGTTCTCGCCGAAGCCGCGCGGCGGCTGGATGAGGATCAGCAGATTGCCCCGGCGCAGGGCGGCGAGGACGATGTCGCCCTCGGGGTCGCGCGAGCGGTCGACGAACATCTCGCCGGGCGGCGGGCCCCAGTGGCGTTCGACCGCCTCGCGGAGTGCGGCCGGGAGCGTGGCGTACCAGCGGCGGTAGTCGGCGGCCGGGATGCGGACCGGGTTGCGGGCCAGTTGTTCGTCGGTGAGCCATTCCCGGTCGTGGCCGCCTGCCTCGATGAGGGCGCGGATCAGCTCGTCGCCGTCGCCGGAGGCGAGCCCGGGGACCTCCTCGTCCCCGAAGTCGTAGCCCTCGGCGGCCAGGCGGCGCAGCAGGGCGACCGCGCTGGCGGGGGTGTCGAGTCCGACGGCGTTGCCGATCCGGGAGTGCTTGGTGGGGTAGGCGGAGAGGACCAGCGCGAGGCGCTTGCCGGGGTTGGGGATGCGGCGCAGGGTCGCGTGGCGGACGGCGATCCCGGCGACGCGGGCGGCCCGTTCGGGGTCGGGGACGTAGGCGGGGAGGCCGTCCTCGTCGATCTCCTTGAAGGAGAACGGGACGGTGATGAGGCGGCCGTCGAATTCGGGTACGGCGATCTGGCTCGCGGCGTCGAGCGGGGAGACGCCCTCGTCGTTGGCCTCCCAGTCGGTGCGGGAGCCGGTGAGGCAGAGCGCTTGGAGGATCGGCACGTCGAGTGCGGTGAGCGCGCCGGCGTCCCAGGACTCGTCGTCGCCGCCGGCGGAGGCGTCGGCGGGCCGGGTGCCGCCCGCCGCGAGGACCGTGGTCACGATCGCGTCGGCGGCGCGCAGGGCGTCGAGCAGTTCGGGTTCGGGGGCGCGCAGCGAGGCGACGTACAGCGGCAGGGCGCGGGCCCCGGCGTCCTCGACGGCCCGGCACAGGGCTTCCACGAAGGCGGTGTTGCCGCTCATGTGGTGGGCCCGGTAGTAGAGCACCGCGACGGTGGGGACGTCCGGGGCGGTGGCGCGGGGGGTGCGGTCCAGCGGGCCCCAGGAGGGTGCGGGGGCGGGGGGTTCGAAGCCGTGGCCGGTGAGCAGGACCGTGTCGGACAGGAAGCGGGCGAGCTGTTCCAGATTGGCCGGGCCGCCGTGGGCGAGGTAGGCGTGGGCCTCGGCGGCGATGCCGACCGGCACGGTGGAGGCGGCCATCAGCTGGGCGTCGGGGGCCTGTTCACCGGTGAGGACGACGACGGGGAGGCCGGTGGCGCGCACCTGGTCGAGCCCGTCCTGCCAGGCGCGGACGCCGCCCAGGAGCCGTACGACGACGAGATCGGCGCCGTCGAGGAGGCCGGGCAGGTCCGGGAGCGGGAGCCGGGAGGGGTTGGCGTGGCGGTAGGCGACCGGCCCCTCGGACGCGCGGGCGCTGAGCAGGTCGGTGTCGGACGTCGACAGGAGCAGGATCATGCGGCGTCGGGCCTTCCTCGGGGTGTCCACGCCCCGGGCGGTGTCGAGTTCTCCCCTGGCCCGGCCGGAGCCGGGTGCGGGAAAAGGGAGTTCCTGACTCACCCGGTCCGGGGACCGGGCTCACAGTGGCGGGACCGCGCCGGATTCGCACCGGGCTTCCTCCCCTGTCGCCGTCTGTGGCGACGACGGACCGGTGGGTCCGTCAGGGGGCATAGTAGCGACTGCGGGCGGGGCCGGGTCTGATGAGATGGTCGGTATGCTCGCCGCCATGCCCCCCTCACCCACCTTTTCCGCGCTGCCCGGCGATGCCTCCGGCGAGCCCGGCGGCGAGCGCCCCGGACCGCCTGCCGCTGCGCGTTCACGCAGGTCAGAGGCTGGTGACCGGTGTCCGGGCGCACTGCGACTGCACCGGGCGGACGATGGTGCGCTGGCCCGGATCCGGGTCCCGGGCGGGGTCCTGGATGCGGCCCGCGCGCGGGTGGTGGCGGAGGCGGCGGAGCGGCTCGGCGACGGTGACGTGCATCTCACTTCGCGGGGCAATGCGCAGCTTCGGGGGCTCGGCGAGGAGTGCGGCGGTGAACTCGCCTCCCTGCTGAGCGCGTCGGGTCTGCTGCCCTCGGAACGCCATGAGCGGGTCCGCAACGTGGTGGCCTCGCCGCTGTCCGGGCTGGACGGTCGCGGCGTCCGGGACGTCCGGCCGTGGCTGGACGCGCTGGACGCGCTGGTGTGCGCGAGCGAGGCGGCGGCCGGGCTCTCCGGGCGGTTCCTGTTCGCGCTCGACGACGGCCGGGGCGACATGGACGCGCTCGGCGCGGATGTGGCGCTGCGTGCGCTGGAGGACGGGGACGCGGCCCTGCGGGTCGGGCCCGGCCCGTCCGCGCTGCGGGTCCCGGACGCCGGGGCGCCCCGGGCCGCGCTGACCGCCGCCGAGGCGTTCGGAGACCTGGCACGCCCCAGTGGCGCCTGGCGGGTGGCGGACCTGGCGGACGGGGCGCGGACGGTGCTCGACGAGGTGGCGCGGCGGCTCCGGGCGGACGGCGTCCCGTTCACCCCGATCACCCTGCCCACAAACGAACGTGATGAGGTGTCAGGTTCGCCCGCGCCGGGCCTCGTGCCCGGTCCGGACGGGACGGTCGCGCTGTCCGTCGGGGTGCCGCTCGGGCGGCTCCGGGGCGCGCAGTGGCTGCTGCTCGCGGACCTCGCCGAGGAGCACGGTTCCGGCGAACTGCGGCTCACCCCGTGGCGCGGGGTGATCGTGCCCGGGGTCGCGGCCGGGCGGGCGGACGCGGCACTGGAGGCCCTGGCGGCGGCCGGTCTGGTGACCGCGCCCGGCTCGCCGTGGACGGGGGTCGGGGCGTGCGTGGGGCGGCCGGGCTGCGCCGCGTCCCGTGCGGACGTCCGGGCCGAGGCCGCCGCCGCGCTGGGGGCGGTGGGGCCGCTGCCGGTGTACTGGTCGGGGTGCGAGCGCCGGTGCGGCCACCCGCGCGGCACCTGGGTCGACGTCCTCGCCACGGGCGACGGCCACCGCGTCACCCGGGTCCGCGACGGCGTGCCGGACGCCCCCGTCGACGTACCCGCCGACCCGTCGGCCCTCGCGGCGGCGGTCGCGGCGGCCCGCGCCGACCGGAGCTGACCCCTCCCTCGCCCCGTGAACTTCCCCACCCCTTCCCTGCCCGATGAAGAGAGCGACACCACTGTGCACCAGTACGAGAAGGACGGACCGGCCATCTATCGCCAGTCCTTCGCCACCATCCGGGCGGAGGCCGACCTCACGGGCCTGTCACCGGAGGTGAGCCAGGTCGCGGTCCGGATGATCCACGCCTGCGGCATGGTCGACCTGGTCCGCGATCTGGCGTTCAGCCCGGACGTCGTGGTCCGGGCGCGGGCGGCGCTGCGCGCCGGGGCGCCGATCCTGTGCGACGTGGCCATGGTCGCCAGCGGGGTCACCCGCAAGCGGCTGCCCGCGGACAACGAGGTCGTCTGCACCCTGTCCGACCCGGCCGTGCCCGGACTCGCGGCCGACCTCGGCACCACGCGCAGCGCGGCCGCCCTGGAGCTGTGGCGGGACCGCCTGGACGGCGCGGTCGTCGCCGTCGGCAACGCGCCCACCGCCCTGTTCCGGCTCCTCGAAATGATCGAGGCGGGTGCACCGCGCCCGGCCGCCGTCATCGGGGTACCGGTCGGCTTCGTCGGCGCGGCCGAGTCCAAGGACGCCCTGGCCGCGCACCCGTCCGGCCTCGACCATCTGATCGTGCGCGGCCGGCGCGGCGGCAGCGCCATCGCCGCCGCCGCACTCAACGCGATCGCCAGCGAGGAAGAGTGAACGTGAGCGAGCGGAAGACCGGCCGGCTGTACGGAGTCGGGCTGGGGCCGGGCGATCCGGCCCTGATGACGCTGCGCGCGGTGGAGGCCATCGCCGGGGCCGATGTGGTGGCGTACCACAGCGCCCGGCACGGCCGCTCCATCGCCCGGTCCATCGCGGCGGCGCACCTGCGGGCCGACCACATCGAGGAGGCGCTGGTCTACCCGGTCACCACGGAGACCACCGACCACCCGGGCGGCTACCGGGGTGCGCTGGAGGACTTCTACACCGAGGCGGCGGCGCGGCTGGCGGCCCATCTCGACGCGGGGCGGACCGTGGCCGTGCTGGCCGAGGGCGACCCGATGTTCTACGGCTCGTACATGCACATGCACAAGCGGCTGGCCGACCGGTATCCGACCGAGGTGATCCCCGGGGTGACCTCGGTCAGCGCGGCGGCGGCCCGGCTCGGGACGCCGCTCGCGGAGGGCGAGGAGGTGCTGACGATCCTGCCCGGCACCCTGCCCGAGGAGGAGCTGACGGCGCGTCTGGCCGGGACCGACGCGGCCGTGGTGATGAAGCTCGGCCGCACCTTCCCCACCGTGCGGCGGGCGTTCGAGGCGTCCGGCCGGCTGCCCGAGGCCCGTTACGTCGAGCGGGCCACGATGGCCGGGGAGCGGCTGGGCGAACTGGCGGACACCGACGCCGCGTCCGTGCCGTACTTCGCGGTCGCGGTCCTGCCCAGCCGGGTCGGCGCGCCGCGTCCGGAGCGCGCCCCCGGCGGCGGCGAGGTCGTCGTCGTCGGGACCGGCCCGGCGGGGCCGCTGTGGCTCACGCCGGAGACCCGGGGGGCGCTGGCCGCCGCCGACGACGTGATCGGCTACACCACCTATCTGGACCGGGTGCCGGTGCGTCCGGGGCAGGCACGGCACGGCTCGGACAACAAGGTCGAGTCGGAGCGGGCGGAGTTCGCGCTCGATCTGGCGCGGCGCGGTCGGCGGGTGGCCGTGGTGTCGGGCGGTGACCCGGGGGTCTTCGCCATGGCGACCGCCGTCCTGGAGGTGGCCGCGCGCCAGGAGTACGCGGCGGTGCCGGTGCGGGTGCTTCCCGGGGTGACGGCCGCCAACGCGGCGGCGGCGCGGGCGGGGGCGCCGCTGGGCCACGACTACGCCGTGCTGTCCCTGTCGGACCGGCTCAAGCCGTGGGAGGTGATCGCGGAGCGGCTGCGGGCGGCGGCCTCGGCGGATCTGGTGCTGGCCCTGTACAACCCCGGCTCCCGCAGCCGGACCTGGCAGGTCGGCAAGGCGCGTGATCTGCTGCTGGAGCACCGCTCCCCCGACACGCCGGTGGTCGTCGCCCGGGACGTGGGCGGCCCGGCCGAGTCCGTTCGTACGGTGCGGCTGGCCGCGCTCGACCCGGCCGAGGTCGACATGCGCACCCTGTTGATCGTGGGGTCCTCGCAGACCCGCTGGGAACAGGGGCCCGGCGGCCGGCAGATCGTGTGGACGCCGCGCCGCTATCCGGAGACCTGACCGCCGAGCCCGTGCCCGCGCAGCCAGGCGAGGGCCCCTTCGGGGGTGCCGGTCGTCTCGACCCCCTCGGGGGCCGGCGGCCGGCGCACCACGACGACCGGGATCCCGGCCTCGCGGGCGGCCTCCAGCTTGGGCGCGGTGGCGGCGCCGCCGCTGTCCTTGGTGACGAGGACGTCGACGCGGTGGCGGCGGATCAGCTCGCGCTCCCCGTCCAGAGTGAACGGGCCCCGGTCCAGCAGGGTCTGCGTCCGGGCGGGGTACGGGGGTTCCGGGGCGTCGACCGACCGGACGAGGAACCACAGGGCGTCCAGCCCGGCGAAGGCGGCCAGCCCCGTCCGGCCGGTGGTCAGGAAGACCCGGCGGCCGAGCGCGGGCAGCGCCGCGGCGGCCTCGGCGAGGGAGCCGACCGGGTGCCAGTCGTCGCCGGCCACGGGCACCCAGCCGGGCCTGCGCAGCATCAGCAGGGGAACATGGGCGGCGGTGGCGGCGAGCGCCGCGTTCCGGCTGATCGTCCCGGCGAAGGGGTGGGTGGCGTCGATGAGCAGATCCACCCGGTGGTCGCGCAGCCAGGCCGCGAGGCCGTCGGCACCGCCGAAGCCGCCGATACGGACCTCGCCCGGCGGGAGCCGGGGCCCGGCGACGCGTCCGGCGAGCGAGCTGGTCACGGTGGTCGCGGCCGGGCGTGCGGCGGCCAGCAGTTCGGCGAGCCGGCGGGCCTCCGTCGTACCGCCGAGGATCAGAACGTGCATCGATTCCCTCCGGGAGCGGCCCCAGCGGTACCGGTCTCCCCAGTGACACGAGTGGTGTGAGTGATATGAGCGAGGCGAAGGGCGGGCGGGGTGCCCAGCTCGCGCACACCGGACTGCGGCCCGGCTGGACGACGGGTGCCTGTGCGACGGCGGCGGCGACGGCCGCGTACACGGCGCTGCTGAGCGGCGAGTTCCCCGATCCGGTGACGATCACGCTGCCCCGGGGGCAGACCCCGGCGTTCGCGCTGGCCGTCGAGGAGCTGGCCGGGGACCGGGCGACGGCGGGGGTGGTGAAGGACGCGGGCGACGATCCGGACGTCACGCACGGCGCGCTGGTCCGGGTCACCGTGCGGGCGCTGCCGGCCGGTGCGGGCGTGGTGTTCCGGGCGGGGCCGGGGGTGGGCACGGTGACCCTGCCCGGACTCCCGCTGGACGTGGGGGAACCGGCCGTCAACCCGGTGCCCCGGCAGATGATCCGCGACCACGTCGCCCGGGTCGCGGCCGCGCACGGCGGCTCCGGCGACGTGGAGGTGACCGTCTCCGTGGACCACGGCGAGGAGATCGCCCGCTCCACCTGGAACCCCCGGCTGGGCATTCTGGGCGGGCTGTCGATCCTCGGCACGACCGGCGTCGTGGTGCCCTACTCCTGCTCGGCGTGGATCGACTCGATCCGGCGCGGGGTGGACGTGGCGCGGGCGGCCGGTCTGCGGCATGTGGCGGGCTGCACCGGCTCCACCTCGGAGCGGACCGCCGTCGCGGAGTACGGGCTGCCGGAGCTGGCCCTGCTGGACATGGGGGACTTCGCGGGCGCCGTGCTCAAGTACGTACGCCGCCACCCGGTCGAACGGCTCACGATCTGCGGCGGGTTCGCCAAGCTCTCCAAGCTCGCCGCCGGTCATCTCGACCTCCACTCGGGCCGCTCCCAGGTCGACAAGGACTTCCTCGCCCGGCTGGCCAGGCGGGGCGGGGCGGACGACGCACTGGCCACCGAGGTGGCCTCCGCCAACACCGGTCTCGCGGCGCTGCGGGCGTGCCAGGCGCGCGGGGTGCCGCTGGGCGATCTGGTGGCGGTCGAGGCGCGCGAACAGGCGCTGTCGGTGCTGCGCGGCGCGCCGGTCACCGTGGACGTCGTCTGCATCGACCGGGCGGGCGCGGTCGTGGGGCGCAGCGGGGTGCGCTGACCGGTCCGGGGCGGCCGTGGGCTCAGCAGGTGTGCCGCTCACGGGCGGGCGAGTAGAGGTGGCTGTCGTGGAACTGCTCGGCGCCCAGGGTGCGCCCGACCATGATGACGGCGGTACGGACGACTCCGGCGGCCTTCACCTGGGCGGCGATGGAGTCCAGGGTGCCGCGCAGGACGATCTCGTCGGGGCGGGAGGCCAGGGCGACGACGGCGGCCGGGCAGTCGGCGCCGTAGTGCGGCAGCAGTTCCTCCACGACGCTGTCGATGTGTCCGGCGGCCAGGTGCAGCACGATCAGGGCGCGGCTGCGGCCGAGGGTCGCCAGGTCCTCGCCCTCGGGCATGGCGGTGGCGCGCCTGGCGATCCGGGTGAGGATGACGGTCTGGCCGACGGTGGGGACGGTCAGTTCGCGCTTGAGGGCGGCAGCGGCGGCGGCGAAGGCCGGCACGCCGGGGACGATCTCGTACGGGATGCCCGCCTCGTCCAGGCGGCGCATCTGCTCGTTGACCGCGCTGAAGACGGAGGGGTCCCCGGAGTGCAGCCGGGCCACGTCGTGGCCGGCCCGGTGTGCGGCGGTCAGTTCGGCGGTGATCTGCTCGATGTCGAGTCCGGCGGTGTCCACCAGCCGTGCGCCGTCGGGGCATTCGGCGAGGAGTTCGCGGGGCACCAGGCTGCCCGCGTACAGGCAGACCCGGCAGGAGGCGAGGACGCGGGCGCCGCGCACGGTGATGAGGTCGGCGGCGCCGGGGCCCGCGCCGATGAAGTACACGGTCATCTGTCGTCTCCTGGGGCGGGATCGGCGGCGGAGGGGGTGCGTACGGACCACTGGGTGACGGGCATCGCCTGGCGCCAGCCGGTGAAGCCGCCGACGGGGACGGCGTGGGCGACGGCGAGGCGGACGAGTTCGCCGCCGTGGAGGCGGTGGCGTGCGGCGAGGACCGCCTCGGACTCCAGCGTGACGGTGTTGGCGACGAGCCGGCCGCCGGGTGGCAGCGCCTCCCAGCAGGCGTCCAGGAGTCCGGGCGCGGTGAGCCCGCCGCCGATGAACACGGCGTCGGGGGCGGGCAGTCCGGCCAGCGCGAAGGGCGCCGGGCCGGTGACGACGCGCAGCGCGGGGACGCCGAGGCGTTCGGCGTTCTCCGTGATGCGGCGGGCCCGCTCGGGGTCGCGTTCGACGGTGATCGCCCGGCAGGAGGGGTGGGTGCGCATCCACTCGATGGCGATGGAGCCGGAGCCGCCGCCGATGTCCCAGAGGAGTTCGCCGGGGGCGGGCGCGAGCACGCCGAGGGTGGCGGCCCGGACATGGCGCTTGGTCAGCTGGCCGTCGTGCGCGTAGGCCTCGTCGGGCAGGCCGGGAACGGCGCCGAGGCGCGGGGTGCCGGGGGCGCGGCGGCAGTCGACGGCGACGATGTTGAGCGGGTCGCCCGGCGGGTGCGCCCAGCTCTCGGCGGTGCCCTCGGTGCGGGACTCGTCCTCGCCGCCGAGCTGTTCCAGGACCCGGATGCGGCTCGGCCCGAAGCCCCGGTCGCGCAGCAGGGCGGCGACGGTGGCGGGGGTGGTGGCGTCGGCGCTCAGGACGAGGACGCGGCGGCCGTCGTGCAGGGCGGCGGCGAGCCGGGCCGGGGGGCGGCCGACCAGGGTGACGGTCTCGGTGTCCTCCACCGGCCAGCCGAGGCGGGCGCAGGCGTAGGAGACGGACGAGGGGTGCGGCAGGACGCGCGGCACCCCGGCGCCCAGGACCTCGGTGAGGGCGCGGCCGATGCCGTAGAACATGGGGTCGCCGCTGGCGAGGACGGCGACGCGCCGGCCGGCGTGGGCGGCGAGCAGTCCGGGCAGGGCGGGGCGCAGCGGCGAGGGCCAGGGCACCCGGCGTCCCGCGCAGGCGTCCGGCAGGAGGCCCAACTGGCGTGCGCCGCCCATCAGTACCTCCGCGTCCGTCAGTTCCGCGCGGGCCGTCCCGGCCAGTCCGGCCCAGCCGTCGGCCCCGATGCCGACCACGCTCACGGTGTGCGGGGCGGGCGCGGCGGGGCGGGGGGTCACGGACGGTACCTCGGTTCTCGGGGGGGCTGGCGCATCCCGAACTCTACTGTCCCGGGCGATCGCGACGGCCGGGAGGTGACCTTCGCCTCATGCTCCCGTACGGGCCGCGACCTGCGGCCTTGCGTCCGGCGCGGGGTCTCCCCGAGGGGGCCGCCGCGCCGGACGGCGCCGTACCGGGCTACGCCAGGGCGCCGCGCTCCGCGAGGAGTGCGGTGACCCGGTCGACCGGGAGGGCCGGGACGTGGTGGCCGGCCCGGCCGGTCATCGAGCGGGCGCCGGTCAGCACGTTGAGGACGGCTTCCTCCACGGACTCGACGACCGCCGTGTAGAAGGGGTCCATCCGGCCCCAGGGCACGAAGCGCATCGACTCGTAGGGGGCGCTGCCGTCGTCCTCGGGGAACGTGCTGGTGAGGACGCCCGCGTTGGCGGTGGAGAAGGCCAGGAAGATATCGCCGGAGAAGTGGCTTCCGGTGGTGCCGGTGCGGGCGAGGCCGAGGGTGGCGCGGCGGGCGAGGGCCTTGCACTGGCCGGGCAGCAGCGGGGCGTCCGTCGCGACGACCACGATCACGGAGCCGGCGCCCGGCGGGACCTGGCGTTCGGCCTCGGGCTCCGGGCGGGGCGGGTCGGGCAGTTCACGGCCCACCGGCACCCCGGCCACGGTCAGCTCGCGCCGCGCCCCGAAGTTGGCCTGGACGAACGCGCCCACGGTGTAGCGGTCCGTGCCGTATCCGACCGTCCGCGAGGCGGTGCCGGAGCCGCCCTTGAAGCCGTAGCAGCGCATGCCGGTGCCGCCGCCGACCCCGCCCTCCTCGACCGGTCCGGAGACGGCCGCCTCGATGGCCTCGGCGGCGTGGTGGGGGCGGACGGCGTCGCCGTGGATGTCGTTGAGGTGGCCGTCCCAGGTCTCGGTGACGACCGGCAGCAGCCATTCCGGGGCCATCCCCCGGCAGTTGGCGCGCACCCAGTCGACGACGCCCCGGTGCACCGGGCCGACCGCGTAGGTGTTGGTGAGGAGCACGGGGACGGCGAGGGCGCCGCTCTCCTCGATCCAGGTGGTGCCGGTCATCTCCCCGTTGCCGTTGAACGAGTGCCAGCCGGCCGCGCAGGGCGTGCCGACGCCGTCCCGGCCGCGCGGGAGGAGCGCGGTGACGCCGGTGCGGACGTCCTCGCCCTCCTGGAGGGTCACATAGCCGACCTCGACCCCGGGGACATCCGTGACGGCGTTCCACTTCCCGGGTTCACCGGTCAGCCGGATGCCCAGGTCACGTGCCCTCGTGCGGCTCTCGTCCACTGCGTCCTCCCGCGTGCCGTCGTCGTCGTGCCGGTGAGGCTACGGGAACGGTGGTACGCCCCGACAGCGTGCCCCCGGCCGGTTCAGTGGGTGCCGGGTCCGGGGCGGACCTCGCCGTGGGACTGCCACGGACGGGCCAGCGCGGCCAGGCAGAGGGCCGCAGCGCCGAGGGAGGCGAGCACGACGACGGCCATCGGGGTCGCGGTGTCCTCGCCGAACAGGCCGACGAGCGGGGAGGCGACGGCACCGAAGAGGAACTGGAGGCCGCCGATGAGCGCGGAGGCGGCGCCGGGCGCGCTCCGGCCCAGGTTCTGGCCGATGCTCATGGTCGCGGGGAAGATCAGCGCTACTCCGGAGACCGTGACGAAGAGGCAGATCCAGGTGACGGCGAGATGCGTTCCGGTCAGGGCCGGAAGCACCAGCAGGGCCACCGCGCCCGCGCCGGAGAGCGCGAGGCCGGCGATGAGGAGCGTGTTGAGCCGGACGCGTGCGGAGAGGCGGGCGAAGGCGAATCCGGCGATCAGCATGCCCACCGCGTTCGACGCGAAGATCAGCGAGTAGCCGGTGGCCGAGACGCCGTGGACGTTCTGGAAGACGAAGCTCGATCCGCTGATGTAGGCGAACAGGGCAGCCGAGGTGAAGCCGAGCACGAGGACGTAGCCCATGAAGGCGCGGTGCCCGAGCAGGGTCCCCATGGTGCGGAAGGTGCCGCTGAGGCCCCCGGCGTGCCGGCGTTCGGGCGGCAGGGTCTCGGGGACGGTGTGCACCACGGCGAACAGCAGGGCCGCGCCGAGGACGGCGAGGACGCCGAAGACGGCGCGCCAGGTGGAGAGCGGGAGGACGGCGCCGCCGATGACCGGGGCCACGATCGGGGCGATGCCGAGGATCTGGGAGAGCAGCGCGAAGTAGCGGGGAACGTCGGCCCCGTGGAAGCGGTCGGTGATGACCGCGCGGGCCAGCACCATGCCGGCGGCGCCCGCGAAGCCCTGGAGGAAGCGGGCGGCGGTGAGCAGTTCGACGGTGGGCGCGGCGGCGCAGAGCAGCGAGAAGAGGACGAAGCCCGCGGTTCCGGCGATCAGCAGTCCGCGGCGGCCCCGGCCGTCGCTGACCGGGCCGATGAGCAGTTGGCCGACGACCATCCCGACGAGGAAGGCGGTGAGGGTGAGCTGCACGGCCGAACCGCTCGCGTGCAGCGCGGCGCTCATGGACGGCAGGCCGGGCACGTACATGTCGGTGGCGAGCGGGGCGACGGCGGTGAGCGCGCCGAGCACGGCGATGAGGGCGGCGGCGCGGGCGGGCGCGGCCGGGGTGGGGGCGGGCGTGTCCGGGGTGCGGGCAGCGCGGAGCGCCGCCTCGTCGGAGGCGGGGGAAGGGGATACCATGACGAAAAAGGTAACTAATGATTCACCGGTTAACAAATATGTCCACCGGCCGACGAAGGAGTGCGGGTGCAGTCCCATCCCGATGGTGTGCGTGACGACTGGGTACGCCACAACCCCGGGCTCGACGTCTCCGCGATGGAGATCGCGGGCCTGGTCAAGCAGGTGTCGGCGCTCTTCGACCGCGCGCTGGAGCCGATCTACGAGGGCGCCCCGCTCACCGCGCCCGAGGCCGATCTGCTGATCCCGCTGCGCCATGCCACCGAGCCGTCCATCGCGCGCCGGCTGGCCGACAACATGGGGTTGTCGCGCGCCGGGGTGAGCAAGACCCTGGCCAAGCTGGAGAAGCGCGGCCACATCGAGCGCACCCCCAATCCGGCCGACCGGCGTGCCGCGCTGGTCACGATCACGGAGTCGGGCAAGCGGGCCATCGACGCGATCTTCCCGCGCCAGCTCACCGCCGAGGCCGCGCTGCTGGCCGGTCTCGGCGAGGACCGGGCCGCCGTGGTCGACGCCCTCGCCCGGCTCGTCGCGGTGATGGAGACCGGCCTGACCGAGAGCCAGGGGCGCAGCCTCGGCCTGGGCCTGTCCAACATCCGGGGCCCCCAGGCCCCTTGAGCGTCCGGGAGGCCGGGGTGGACGTGCGGGGAGCCGGTTGAACGCGACGGGGGCCGGGGTGGACGTGCGGGAGGCCGGCGGGGGCCGTCCTTACCCCGTTGTCAGACCCATGTGATGGACTTCACTCATGGTGACGACAACATCAGTGACCGGAGCGGCCGGTGACGGCGTGACAGCCGTGACGGGGGCGGAGAGCCGGCCGACGACCGGCGGCGCGGACGACGGCCACACCGACCGGACCCGGTCCGGGGTCCACTGGGCCCCGTTCCGGTCGACCGAGCGGGCCGCCGTCGCGGCCATCGATCTGCTGCGGCGCCTCGCGGCGGACGGGGGCGACGGCCCGCCGCCCCTGCCGCGCGATCCCCGGACCGTCCGGTTCCTCGGCGCCACCCACCGGGAGCTCATGCCGAGAGCCACGGGGTGCCCCGACTGGCTGGTGGAGGCGTGGGCGGGCTGCGGATTCCCCGAGGGGCATCCGCGCGGACCGCGCTCGGTGTCCCTGCCCGGCCGGGCGGAGATCCTGGAAGAGCTGCGCACCAGGGCCGACCGGAACGCCCGCGGGATGATCGGTTACAAGAACACCCCGTCCCTCGCCGCCTGGCTCTCCCCCTTCTATCTGGGCGGTCTCGTCACGGCCGGGGACATCCTGGGCGTGCTGCCGGCCTCGCTGACGATGACCCACCGGGTGAAATGGCAGCTGCGCCCCCTGCGGTTCGCCATCGAGCGCGGGCTGCGGAGCCTGCTGAGCGGGGCGCTGGGCACCGACCGGGACGCCTGGCTCCGGCTCCTGACCGCCGTGGAGCTGAACTGCCGCGCCGACTCCGACCGCCCGGACATCACCTGGCCCCAGCTGCTCGACCTGGCGGGGACCGTCACGCCGGACCCCGGGATGC
Organism: Streptomyces sp. NPDC001515; assembly: GCF_053597115.1. NCBI lineage: Bacteria > Bacillati > Actinomycetota > Actinomycetes > Kitasatosporales > Streptomycetaceae > Streptomyces > Streptomyces sp. NPDC001515. Next base: position 52,289 of record NZ_JBSFHN010000008.1, on the reverse strand, counting down.
TGCGGCCCACGCTGGACCTGGACAGGCGGCGCGCGGTGGCGCGCGGGGGAAGCGGCCTGTCGCCGGAGGACGCGCTGTTCGGCTCGACGTGGTGGTGGCCGGCGGGAGAGGTGCTGCGCCGGGTGGACCGCACCGTGCTCGGGCTCGTTCTGCCGGCGCTGCCCGAGGACACCGGGACGCAGCTCGCCCGGTACGTGGTCGCCCTGCGCCACGGCACTCCCCCGGACCTCCTGGAGCATCTGATCGCCACGGACGACCGCGAGGCGCTGTGCGCGCTGGCGGGCGGGCCGGACCTGGACGAGCGGACGGCCGGTCCGCTCCTCCGCCTGGGCGATCACGAGCTCCACCTGAAGGTGGCCAGATCCTGGTACCGGGTGGGTCCGGACCGGCGGCGGGCGGTGTTCTCCGACCCCTCGGTGACGCTCGCCCCGCACGCGGCGCGCCTCAGCAACCTCGTCCACCGCGAACTGCTCCTGGCCCGGGAGCCCGAACTGGTCGAAACGGCGTTCACCGGACCGCGCGTGAAGAGCTTCAGGATCCAGGAGCATCTGACGGGCGCGCTCTCGATCCTGCGCGGGGGCGGCCCCGCCCGGCTGACCGCGTTCCTGGCCACCGGTCTGCTCTCCCCCGCCGTGAGCCGCGTCTGCGCGAAGGCGCTGACCGCCTCCGACCCGCTCGCCGCCCTGCGGACCCGGGCCGAGCGGGAGTTCACCACTCCCAAGCTGGCCGCCCGGCTGCGCCGGGTGGGCATCACCTCGGGCGCCTCCGAATCCGCCCAGCTGATGCTGCTCTTCGACGACTGGTCCATCGACTGGGCGTACCTGGAGGCGGAGCACCTGCGCGAGCCGTTCAAGCACTGGCCCCGGATCGTCAACCGGATGCCGACCCCGCCGGAGGTCCTGGCCCGGCACACCGCCGCGGCCGCCGAGGACCGCAGCCGGCCCGTGTGCCATCGCGAGAACCCGGTCGTGGCGCGCGGCATCCTGCGCGACGGCATCAGCTACTCCAGCACGCCCGACGGGGCGATCGACCGGCTGGACCGGATGCTGGAGGCCGGCACCGTCACCGCGGACGAGCTGATCACCGTCGCCGGAAAGGGCCCCTGCGTCCTGCGCTACCTCGGGGACACCCGCCACCGCCCGGACGCCCCCGAGGGGGTGGCCGAGGCCGTGGCGAAGGTCGCCGCGCTGGTGCGTACGCATCTGCCGGTCACCGACGAGGCCGCCTGGCACCGCCTCTACGCCCGGCTCGCCTCCCAGGAGCCGCATCCGCTCCAGGAAGGCACCATCGAGGCCCTCCTGACGGCCGGCCCCGACGACGAGGAGACGGAGGCCGGCGGGGGCGGGGCGGTTCCCGGGTCCGGGACCGCCGCCGGTGAGGGCGGGACCGGGGCCGCGCCCGGTTCGGGCCCGGCCCCGGAGGCGATACCCGCCTGAGCCCCGGACGCCGTGCCCGGGTGCCGGGCCGGGGCAGGTCCGGTTCCGGGCTGGGGGGGTGTCCCGGCCGGGCCCCGGGGATGGACCCCGGACGCCGTGCCCGGCCCCGGCCCCGGGGACGGACCCCGGCCCCCGCCCCGGTCCGCCGGGCAGCCTCGGCACCGCGTCCGCGGCACTCACCCGTTCGGACGGGTCCGGTCGCCGTCGCCCGTGCTCCGTTCGACGATCGGGATCCGGTCGATCGAGGGGAGAGGTCCGGGCATGGACCCACAGGACGGTTACGAGAGGCAGTCGCGGCAGGAGCCTTGGGACGAGGACGGCCGGCAGGCGTGGCAGGAGCCGCAGGGCGGGGCCGCCCGGCCGCGGCGGACCGGGTTCGTCCCGCCGCAGTCCCGGCCCCGGCCGCCGGGGCCCCGGCTCGACGCGGCGCGGCTGTGGGCGGGCGGTGCCGTGACGGCGCTGGTCGCCGCGCTCACCGCCGTCGTGGGCCTGCTGCTGATCCGGGGCGTGCTGGGCATTCCGGTCTTCGCCCCGGAGGGGGACGGGGCGATGGGCGACGCGTCGACCGGGGTGCTGGCCGTGGGCGCGGGGTTCTCCGCGCTGGTGGCCACGGGGGTGCTGCATCTGCTGATCCTGGCGACACCCCGGCCGGGCACCTTCTTCGGATGGCTCGTGGCGCTGGCCACCGCCGTCATGGTGCTGCTGCCCTTCACCACGTCCGCTCCCCTGGACGCCCGGATCGGTTCGGCGGCGCTGTATCTGGTCATCGGGATCGCGATCGGGTCGCTGCTGTCGGCGGCGGGGCGCGGCGCGGTGCGAAGGGACTTCTGAACGGCTGGGCCCGGGGCGGTGCGCAGGTGGGGCTGAGCGGCGCGGTGCGGCGCGGTGCGGCGCGGTGCGGCGCGGTGCGGCGCGGCGCGGTGCGGCGCGGCGCGGTGCGGCGCGGCGCGGTGCGGCGCGGCGCGGTGCGGCGCGGCGCGGTGCGGCGCGGCGCGGCGCGGTGCGGCGCGGTGCGCAGGTGGGGCTGAGCGGCGGGTCCCCTCAGCCCTCCTCGGTGAGCTGTTCGTCGAGTTCGTCGAAGAGCAGCTCGCCGTGGTCGATCTGGCCCGTGCGGTACGCGGAGCGCGCGACCAGATGGGCGGCGACCGGTCCGGTCATCAGCTGGAAGAAGCCGATCAGCCCCAGCGTGGCGAGGTCCATCCCGCTGCGCAGCCGCAGGGCGACGCCGGCCAGGACGAGCAGCATGCCCAGGGACTGCGGTTTGGTCGCGGCGTGGCTGCGGGAGAGCACGTCGGGCAGGCGCAGCATGCCGACCACGCCGAGCAGGCAGATGGCGGCGCCGATCAGGACGAGGACCGAGCCGGCCGTGTCGGCGATCCGGAGCCAGACGCTCATGGCGCGTCCTTGTCGGCCGGCCCGTCGGTGCGGGGGTGGCCGGGGGGCCGGTCGCGCACGGCGATGAACCGCGCGATGCCGACCGATCCGGTGAAGCCGAGGAAGGCCAGCACCAGCATGATCGGGAAGTAGAACGGGTCCCGGGCGAAGGCGGACTTGGCGCCGAGCCCGGCGATGATCAGGGCCGCGCAGACGTCCAGCGAGATCGCCCGGTCGAGCATCGAGGGGCCGCGCCAGATGCGGGCGAGGAGCCCGGCCCCGGCGAGGACGACGAGGACGACGGCGGCGATCAGCAGGCCCCGGTCGACGGTCTCCGGCACACTCATGCGTCTTCCTCCGGATCGTCCGGCCGGTGGCCGGAGTGCGGTGCGGTCGGGGGCGGTGCGGCGACGCGCTCGATCTCGTCGCGGGTGCCGAAGGCGCGGACGGTCAGCTCCTCCAGCCGCCACACCGAGCGCCGGGCGGCGTCCAGTTCGGCGGGCCGGTCGGCGTCGAGGACGTGCAGGAACAGGGTGGCGGTGGCGCGGCGGACCTCGACGACCGAGCCGCCCGGCACGTTCGAGACGGCGACGGCGGTCGCGGTGAGCATCAGGTCGGAGCGGCAGCGCAGGGGTACGGCCATGACGGCGGCCCGGTGCGGGTGGTCCACGAAGATCTGCCGGGTGACCTTCACGCCCGATGTGTACATGTCGTACAGCAGATAGACGGCCAGCCGCAGGATGCCCCAGGGGTGGAGCCGCAGTCCGAGGTCGACCTGCGGCAGCGGGAAGGCCAGGCAGACGGCGACGGCGACGAGGGCGCCGGTCAGCAGGTTGGCCCAGTTGAGGCTGGACCAGAGCAGCACCCAGATGACGGTGAGCCAGGCGATCAGGGGCAGGTCGAGCACCCGGGGCCGGCGGCGGCCGATGTCGAGGCTGAAGGGCGGCAGTTCGCGGTTGCGGAAGGAGAACGTGATGAGCCTTCTCACCGGCCGAGCACCGCCTCGATGTAGGGGGCGCGCGCGAGGAGTTCGGCGGCCGAGCGGTCGGTGTACGAGGTGAGCGGTCCGGCGAGCACGGTGAAGGCCAGGCCGAGGACCACGGCCGCAGCGGTGGCCCAGGTCATCGGTCGGGGCAGCCGGGTGGTGGTGGTCACGGCATGGCCGTGCAGGGTGGCGGCGACGGCCCGCCCGGCCGGTTCGTGGCGGTGGCGTACGCCTTCGTCGCCGGTGCCGGGCATCCGGTCGGGGCCCTCGTCGGTGTCGTCGTCGCCGTCCTCGTCGGTCTCCAGGACGGTGCCGTCGGCGGCCTGGCCGGGCGGCGCGGCCCGCCAGAAGGCCAGGTTCCAGACCTTGGCCATGACGTACAGCGTGAGCAGGCTGGTCACGGCCGATCCGGTCACCAGGGTCCAGGCCCAGAACCCGCCGGCGTCGACGCCCGCCCGCATCAGCCCGAGCTTGCCGATGAAGCCGGAGAGCGGCGGGATGCCCGCCAGGTTCATCGCGGGGACGAAGAAGAGCACGGCGAGCGCCGGGGCGGCCCGGGAGAGGCCGCCGAGGCGGGTGAGTTCGGTGGTGCCGCCGCGCCGTTCGATCAGCCCGGCCACCAGGAACAGCGTGGTCTGGACGGTGATGTGGTGGACGACGTAGACGATCGCCCCGCCGTACGCCTCGCGGGTGGCGAGCCCGATCCCGAAGACCATGTAGCCGATGTGGCTGATGAGGGTGAAGGAGAGGACCCGTTTCAGGTCGGTCTGGGCGACCGCGCCGAGGATGCCGACGGTCATCGAGGCGAGGGCCGCGGCCATCAGGAGGTCGCCGAGCCGGTTGCCGGGGAAGAGCAGCGTCTCGGTACGCAGCATGCAGTAGACGCCGACCTTGGTGAGCAGTCCGGCGAAGACGGCGGTGACGGGGGCCGGTGCGGTGGGGTAGGAGTCGGGGAGCCAGGCGGCCAGCGGGAAGACGGCGGCCTTGACGGCGAACACGGTCAGCAGCATCGCCTGGATGAGGGTCTGGACGCCCAGCGGCAGCACGGCGAGGCGGCCCGCGAGCTGGGCGAAGTTCGCGGTGCCGGTGGCCGCGTACGTCATGGCGATGGCGGTGAGGAAGAGCATCGACGAGAACAGCGAGATGATCACGTACGTGGAACCGGCGCGGATCCGGGGGCCGGTGCCGCCGAGGGTGAGCAGGACGAAGCTGGCGACGAGCATGATCTCGAAGCCGACGTACAGGTTGACCAGGTCACCGGCGAGGAAGGTGCAGGAGACCCCGGCGACCAGGATGAGATAGGCGGGGTGGAAGACCGCCACCGGTGTCTCCTCGTCCCGGTCGGCCATGCCCTGGCCCAGGGAGTAGACGAGGACGCAGAGCGTGACGGCCGAGGAGACGGTCAGCATCAGTCCCGAGAGCCGGTCGGCGACCAGGGTGATGCCGAGCGGGGGTGCGAAGTCGCCGAGGTGCACGGAGAGCGGGCCGTCCGTGTCGGCGACGATCATCAGGGTGACGGACAGGCCCAGGACGGCGGTGAGGACCGCGACGCTGATCAGGCGCTGGATCTGTTTGAGCCGGGTGCCGAAGGCGAGGCTCAGTCCGGTGGCGCAGAGCGGCAGCAGCACGGGCAGCGGGACGAGTGCGTTCATCCGGTCTCTCCTCGGTTCGGGCCGCCGTGGCCGGGGGCCCCGTCGCCGGGGGGTGTCGCGGGCTCCTGCGGGTCGGCGCCCAGTACGTCGTCCCACAGGTCGCCGGTGGCGTAGCGGCCCCGGGCCTGGAGGGCGCGGTCGGCGCGGAGGCGGGCGCGGAGCCGGCGGCGCTCCTCGCGGTAGCGGCGGCGTTCCTCGGCGGAGGGGTCGGCGGCGGCGCGGTAGCGCTCGCGCAGTTCGTCGCGTTCGTCCAGGACCTCGGCGCGGAGCACGATGCGCCGGTCCTCCAGGTCGTCGTGGACCTCGTCGGTGCCGTTGAGCTGGTGGCTGCGGTAGGCCATGGCGAGGAGGAAGGCGGTGGTGGCCAGGGTGATGACGATCGCGGTCAGGGCGATGGCCTGGGGCAGCGGGTCGGTGACCTTGGCCAGGTCGACGCCGTAGAGCAGCGGTTCGCGGCCGGCGGAGCCGCCGGCGGCCAGGACGAGCAGGTTGATGCCGTTGCCGGCGATCACCGCGCCCAGCAGGATCCGGGTGAGCGGCCGGGTGAGCATGAGGATGCCGCCGACGGCGCAGAGGACGGCGGCGGTGGCGAGCAGGGAGGCGCTGACGGTCACCGGGCGGCGCCTCCCGTCCCGGGTGCGGGCCGGGAGCGGGCCGCCTGTTCGGCCGCCGCCCGTTCGATCTGCCGGTCGATCTTGGCGCCCAGGGCCCGCACGATGTCCAGGACGACGCCGAGGACCAGCAGATAGACCCCGCAGTCGAAGATCACCGGGGTGCCGAAGTGGAAGTCGCCGACGAGCCGCAGGTGGCCGTGGTACGTCCAGGCGTGCAGGACCGTTCCGTCGGCGAGGCCGAGGAGCGCGACGCCGGTGGAGAGGAAGAGGCCGAGGCCGGTGAAGAGGCCCGGCTGGAGCGGGGCGGCCTCCGCGAGTTCGAAGCGGCCCCCGGCGAGGTAGCGGGTGATCAGGGCGACCCCGGCGACGAGCCCGCCGACGAATCCGCCGCCCGGCATGTTCTCGGCGCAGAACAGCAGATAGACCGAGAGGACCAGGATGGGGTGGAACAGCAGCCGGGCCACGACCTCGAAGACGACGGAGCGGTGCTCGGGGGCGAGGGTGGCCCCGGCCGCCAGCCAGCCGCGTTCGGGGGCGCCCTCGTCTCCGAGGGGGACACCGGTCAGCGGGGCGGCCGTCACCGACCAGGCGGTGTGCGCGGGCCGTTCGGGCGGGGCCCCGGTCCCCTCGGCGCGGCGGTGCAGATAGATGAGGCTGGTGACGCCGATCGCGGCGGCGGCCAGGACGGCGGACTCCCCCATGGTGTCCCAGGCGCGCAGGTCCACGAGGATGGTGGCGACGACGTCCTTGAGGCCGTGGTGCGCGGTCTCCTCGACCATGGCGGCACCCGCCGCGTCGGCGGTGCGCCCGGCGGCGGCCACCCAGACCACCACGCTCAGCGTCGCCGCGGCGGCCAGCGCCACGGGGACGCGGACGGCCCGCCGCCAGGTGCTGACCGTCTCCTGGAAGTGCACCGGCATCCGCCGCAGCACCAGCACGAACACGATCATCGAGACGGTCTCCACGCAGAACTGGGTGAGCGCCAGGTCGGGCCCGCCCTGGACGACGAAGAGCAGCGCGGTGCCGTATCCGGTGAGTCCGGCGAGGACCACGGCCTTCATGCGGCGGCGCACGGTCAGGCAGAGCAGCGCCGCGGCGCAGGTGAGCGCGGCGACGGCGCCCTGGAGCGGTACGTCCCACAGGCGCGGCGCGGCGGCGTCGCGCCAGGGCCGGTCGACGCCGAGGACGGTGAGCTGGGCGGCGAGCATCACCAGCAGGGTGGTGGCGAGGTAGACCGACAGGGAGCCGCGCTGGACGAAGCCGGTGGTCTGGAGGGAGAGCCGTTCCAGGCCCAGGACGAGCTGGTTGAAGACGCTGTCGGCGGTCGGCCAGGCGATGCGCCGGGAGAGCCGGGTGACGGGTCCGCGGGCGGCGAACAGGACGGCGCCGCCTGCCGTGGCGACGGCGGAGAGCAGCAGGGCGGTCCCCCAGCCGTGCCAGAGGGCGAGGTGGTACGGGTGGGCGGTGGGCGCGAAGGTGTCGGCGTAGGCGCTCAGCAGCCGGTCGGTCCAGCCGATGCCGGGGCCGAGGACGAGCCCGCACCCGGCGAGCAGCGCGGGCGGCGCGACGAAGGCGGCGCCGACGCGGTGGACGGGGGTGTCGGGGACGCCGGGTTTGCGCAGGAAGGCGCCCCAGACGAACCGGACGGTGTAGGCGACGGTCAGCATCGATCCGATGACGGCGACGGCCAGGGCCCAGCGGTCGGCGGTGTCGCCGTGCAGCAGGGCGCCGAAGGCGGTCTCCTTGGCGGCGAAGCCGAGCAGCGGGGGCAGTGCGGCCATGGAGGCGGCGGCGGCGGTGCCCACGGCGCAGACGTACGGGAGCGCGCGCCCGACGCCGGAGAGCCGGCGCAGGTCGCGGGTGCCGGCCGCGTGGTCGACGATGCCGGTGACGAGGAAGAGCGGTGCCTTGAACAGGGCGTGGCCGAGGATCATCACGACGGCGGCCAGCGCGGCGTCCCGGTTGCCGACGCCCGCGAGGAGGGTGAGGAAGCCGAGCTGGCTGACGGTGCCGTAGGCGAGGACGAGTTTCAGGTCGTGGAGGCGCAGTGCCCGCCAGCCGCCGAGCAGCATGGTGGCGCCCCCGAGGACGAGGACGAGGGGCCGCCAGACGGGGACGTCGGCGAAGGCGGGGGCGAGCCGGGCGATCAGGTAGACGCCCGCCTTGACCATGGCCGCCGCGTGCAGATAGGCGCTGACGGGGGTCGGTGCGGCCATGGCGTTGGGGAGCCAGAGGCCGAAGGGCCAGACCGCGGATTTCGACAGGGCCCCGCACAGCACGAGGACCACGGCGGTGGTGAGGGCGGGGCCGTGGGCGGGCGGATCGGCGAGGATCGCGGAGATGCGGTAGGTGCCCGCCTCGCGGCCGATGATCAGGAAGCCGACGAGCATGGCGAGGCCGCCGAGGGTGGTGACGGTGAGCGCCTGGAGGGCGGAGCGGCGGCTGTGGCGCTGGGTGCTGTCGAAGCCGATGAGCAGGTAGGAGAAGACCGTGGTCAGCTCCCAGAAGACGTAGAGCGTGATCAGGTCGTCGGCGAGGACGAGGGCGAGCATGGCCCCGGCGAAGGCCAGCAGGTTCCCGGCGAATCCGGCGAGCCCGGGGGTGCCGGTGCGGAAGTACGACGCGCAGTAGAGCAGCACGAGGGTGCCGATGCCGGCCGCGAGCAGCACCATGAGTTCGGCGAGCGCGTCCAGGCGCAGCTGGACGGTGACGTCGTACGCGGGCATCCAGGCCCAGGACCAGGTGTCGGAGCCGCCGGAGGCCGCGGTGTCCCACTGGGTGAACGCCCAGCAGGTGGTGGCGGCCGGGGCCAGGGCGAGGACGAGGAAGGCGCGGGCGCCGAGCCGGCGCACCAGGGGGCGCGCGCAGGCGGCCAGGACGAAGTGGCAGACGACGAGCGCGGTCATGCGGCGGGTGCGGGGGCACGATGGGGTGCGAAACGGGCTTTGGGCACTAAATACAGATATATCCCCGACCGGGCTTCACCCGTACGGCGCGCCGCGCCCGTCGCGGTGCGCTGGGATCAGTCGGGTGCGCCGCAGGGTCCGCTGTGGTCGCAGTAGGGCGTGTTCCGGGTGCGTCCGCAGCCGCAGAGCATGGCCCGGGTCTCCTTGCGGGGCCCGTCGGGGGTCTCCACCTCCAGATCGCCGCGCAGACGCAGCACTCCGTCGCCGCCGAGCGAGACACGGGTGGGCGTCTCGGGCTCCTCGGCGGACCCGCCGTCGGTGCGGCGGTACTGGAGCGCGCCGCTCGGGCAGCGGTGGACGACCTCGGCGATGTCGTCGGCGGGGGCGGCGCCGGGCTGGATCCAGGGCCTGCGGCCGGTGTCGAACACGGCCGGCAGGCCGCGTACGCACTCGGCGGCGTGCAGACAGCGGCGCACGTCGTACTCGACGGTGATGCCGTCTCCGTCGTACGACCTGACCGCGGGGCGCGGGGGCGGTTCGGCGGCCACCTGGAGCCTCCCTCGGGGCTGCGGGGTCCGCGTGCGGGGGCGGGGGCGCTCCCGTACGGATGTTTTCAGCCTCCCCCCGAACGGCGGCTCCCGCTACTCGGAGCCACCGCCGTACCGCCCATTTCCGGACAGCTCACCGCAGTGATGAACGAGGTGTGAGCGACTGGTGTTGCACATGTGAGCCCGCTTCCTTTCGTTTTTCGCAGTGTGACTAATATCTATCTGTCGAAGTTCTCAACGGAATTGACCAGTCGTGAGGCTGGCACCATCGTCAAGGAGCATGCCCTGCGCACGCGCGCGTCACGGCGGAGCGGCTCGACCACAATGTCGCTGCGGACGGCCCTGCTCGTACTGGCCATCGTCCCCGGTGTCGCACTGGCCGCCCTCTGGGCCGTCACCAGTGGTCAGACTCTGCTCGACTTCCAGAAGCAGGCGGCCCAGGGGCAGTTGGCCCAGAAGGCCGGCCAGCCGTCCAACATCGTGTACTACAACCTGCAGGAGGAGCGCCGGCTCAGCGCCGAGGCTCTGGCCCGCCACGGAGGTACCACCGACGCGCTGCGCAAGCAGCGCAAGCTGACCGACGAAGCGATCGACACCTTCCAGTCGCTCTCGGACATCGCCACCGACGACGCCCCCACCGAGGTGCGCGAGGCCGTCGTCGCCGCCCGGTCGGCGATCACCCAACTCCCCGCCCAGCGCACCCTCGTCGACGAGGGCGGCGACGGACAGCAGAAGGTCGTGTACCGCTACTACACGGACCTGATCGCCGTCGACCTGAAGCTCTTCACCGCGCTCAGCCACGTGGACAACGGCAAGATCACCACGCTGTCCCAGCCGCTGGTCGACGTGTTCTGGGCCAAGGAAATGATCTCGCGCTCCGACGCCCTGCTGGCCCGCGGCTGGCCCAAGGGCAAGCTGAGCACCTCGGACCTCCAGCAGGTCCGCCAGGCGGTCGCCGGGCAGTCCTTCCAGTTCACCACGAAGGTCGCCCCGTACCTCTCGGCCGAGGAGAAGGCCATGTGGGAGGAGATCTCCGCCAGTTCGGCGTGGAAGACCAAGACCCAGGTGGAGAACGAGGTCCTGCGCCCCGCCGACCCGGACGCCTCCGGATTCGTCACGCTCGGCGCGAAGGAGACGACCTGGCGCGGCGCCATGGACGAGGTCACGCCCCAGCTGGTGAAGCTCATGGAGCACCGCACCGATCTCGTGGTCGCCAACGGCAAGGACAGCGTCATCTCGCTGCTCATCCGCGTGGTGCTGACCACGGTCGTCGGCCTGCTCGCCGTCGTCGCGGTCATCTGGTTCACCTGGCGTCTCACCCGCAACCTGCGCCGCCGGATCGGCGGACTCCAGGAACGCGCCGAGGAGCTGGAGAAGGCCCTGCCCGATGTCGTCGAGCGGCTCGCCAACGGCGAGCGCATCGACATGGAGGCCGAGGTCCGCGCCATCGGCCAGCAGGGGGAGGCCGGCAAGGGCGACGAGCTGGCCCAGCTGGGCAACGCGCTCGACCTGGCCCGCACCAGCGCCCTGCAGGCGGCCGTCAAACAGGCCGACCAGCACCGCGGCTTCGAGCGGCTGCTCCAGCGCATCGCCCGCCGCACCCAGCAGCTGATCGGTCAGCAGCTGAAGAAGCTGGACGAGCTGGAGCGCAAGCACGAGGACCCCGAGGTGCTGGACGGCCTCTTCGACCTCGACCACCTCACCGCCCGTCTGCGGCGCTACGAGGAGAACCTGGTGATCCTCGCCGGCGGCTCCCCGCACCGCCGCTGGCGCAAGCCCGTACCGCTGCTGGACGTCATGCGCTCCGCCCAGGGCGAGGTGCAGGACTACCAGCGCGTGGTGCTCGACCTGGACGGGGCCCCCTGGCTCGCGGAGCGGGCCGTCGGCCCGGTCTCGCACGTCCTGGCCGAACTCATCGAGAACGCCCTCACCTTCTCCAAGCCGCCCAGCCCCGTCGAGGTCAGGGCCGCCCGGGTGAGCCGGGGCCTGGCCATCGAGGTCGAGGACCGCGGACTCGGGATGGAGGAGGAGCAGCTCGCCGAGGCCAACCAGCTGATGAGCGTGCCGCCCCGGATGGACGTGCTGGCCCACTCCGACGACATCCGTCTCGGTCTGCACGTGATCGCCCGCCTCGCCGACCAGCACGGTCTGCGGGTGGAGTTCCGCCAGTCGGCCTTCGGGGGCACCCGGGTCGTCGTCCTCGTCCCGGACGCGCTCACCGTCCCCGGCCCGCACTCCGGTCCGGCCGCCGTGCCGTCGCCCGAGCCGGCCGCCGCCCCCGCGGCGCCCGTGCCCCCGGCGGTGCCCGCGCCGACGGCCGACACCGACGCGCTGCCCAGCCGCGGCCGCGGCCAGGCGCTCGCCGACGTCACGGCCCTGCACGCCGCGGGCGCCCCGTTCACCACCGACGGCACGGCCTACACGGTGGCGGAGGACCCCTTCCCCGCCCGGGAGGAGCGTCCGTCGCCGGCCGCCGAGCCCTTCGGCGAGCCGGAGCACCCGTACGCCGCGTTCCCCGGCTCCACGCCGGACGGCGCGTACAGCCACGTGGCGCCCGCGTCGCCGTACCGGGGCGCGGACCAGAACGCGTACGTCGCCGCGCCGGACAGCGCCTTCGGCGGTGGCCGGCCGCACACGTACGAGGAGGGCGAACAGCCCTACATGAAGGCCGAGGGCCAGTACCCGGTGCCGCACCAGCAGCCGTACGCGACGCCCGAGGAGCCGTACATGCCTGCGCAGCAGCCCTACCCGGGCGCCTACGGAGGGAACGTCCCCGCCCCCGCGGGCTTCCCGGTGCCCGGTCCCCGGCAGCCGGAACCGGCCGCCGCCCCGCCCGGACGGTTTCCGGTCTCCGAGCCCGACCACCCGGCTCCCCCGCCGGCGGGCACCACCGGCCACGGCGGCGGGCCCGCACGGCCCGCGCTGCCCTCCGGCCCCGCGACGGAACCCCCGTTGCCGCGCCGGGTGCGCCAGGCCAGCCTCGCGGACGAACTGCGGATCAACCCCGCGGCCGGTTCCACCGGGTCCGCGCCGGCCGCTCCCTCCGCCGGCCCCGCTCCCAGCCCGGCCCCGCGCCGCGCCGGAGCCGCCATCGGAGCCTTCCAGCGCCGGTCCCGCGCCGCCCGCGCGACCGAGGAGCCGCCGAAGCAGCCCGAACCCCCCTCCCCCCTCCCCACGAGAGAAGAACGGTCATGACACGCACAACCGCCACGCATCAGGACCTCGACTGGCTCCTCGACGGTCTGGTGGACTCGGTGGCCGAGACCCTGAACGCCGTCCTGCTGTCCGACGACGGCCTGGTCGTCAGCCACTCGCGCACGATCGAACGGTCCGACGCCGAGCGGCTGGCCGCCATCTGCACCGGTCAGCAGAGCCTGGCCCGCGGTGTGGGCCAGCTCTTCAACGGCGGCGGCGTGCACCAGGTGATCGTCGAACTGTCGGAGCTGTGGCTCTTCATCATCTCGGCCGGCCAGGGCACGCATCTGGCCGTGGTGGCCTCCCAGGAGGTGGACGCCGAGATCATGTCGCTCGCCATGCACAACCTCGTCCAGCAGGTCGGCCAGAAGCTCAGCACCCCGGTGCGCAACGAGTTCGACGCCTTCGGCGGTGGGGACGGGCCGCGCGTGTGACCCCGCACTGGGAGGACGACGAGCTGCACCACGACGACGGTGAGGACGGGGCGGGCACCATGGTGCGCCCGTACACCATCACCCGGGGCCGGACCGCGCCCGAACGGGACGACTTCAGCCTCATCACGGTACTGACGACCGCGGACACCCCGCGGGACGACCGCGGCGCGCCGGTGCATCCGGGCAGGCTCCAGCCGGAGCACCGGATGATCCTGGACCGCTGCCGTCGCCCCGCGGCGGTCGCCGAGGTCGCCGCGGATCTCAACCTCCCGGTCTCGGTGACCAAGATCCTGCTGGCGGACCTGGTCGCCCAGGGCCTGCTGCTCGCCCGCGCCCCGATCTCGGTGGCACGGGCGGCCGGCGGTGCCGACATGGCCATGCTGGCCACTGTTCGCGAAGGACTCCGGAGACTCTGAGCCAAGATGACCATCAGTCAGGCGGCCCCCGCCGCCGTAAAAATCCTGATCGCCGGCGGCTTCGGCGTCGGCAAGACCACCCTCGTGGGCGCCGTCAGCGAGGTCGCGCCGCTGCGGACCGAGGAGTTCCTCACCAAGGCCAGCATCGGCGTCGACGATCTGGCCGGGATCGGGCAGAAGGACACCACGACCGTGGCCCTGGACTTCGGCCGCATCACGGTCAGTCCCGAGCTGGTCGTCTACCTGTTCGGCACCCCGGGCCAGGAACGCTTCTGGTTCATGTGGAACGACCTCGTCAACGGCGCCCTGGGCGGCGTCGTGATCGCCGACACCCGGCGGCTGGAGACGAGTTTCGCGTCGATCGACTTCTTCGAGAGCCGGGACATCCCGTTCGTCGTCGCGATCAACTGCTTCCACGGCCACAACACCCGCACCCCCGAGGAGATCAGGGCCGCCCTGGACCTCGACCCGCATGTGCCGATGCTCGTCGGTGACGTGCGGGAGCGGCATTTCGGCCGCGATGTGCTGCTGGCCCTGGTGGACCACCTGATGAGCCTCCCGGTCGCGGGCTGACACGCCCCCGCCCCCGTCCCTTTCCCCTTCCCCCGTTCTGGAGATCCGATATGGCAACACCCCTGCGCGTCCTGATCCACGGCGGCGGCATCGGCGGCCTCACGCTCGCCACCGCCCTGGGCCGGCGCGGCCACACCGTCGAGGTCGTGGAACTCCGCGAGGAGCTCGACGCCCTGGGCGTCGGCATCATCCAGCCGTCCAACGCCCTGCACGTCATGCGGGAGATCGGCGCCCTCGACGCCTGCCTGGAGGCGGGCTTCGAGTGGGACGTCCTCACCATCGCGGACCCGGCCGGCAACACCGTGGCCGCGATACCGCAGCCACGCATGGGCGACGCCCCGTCCAACAACGGCATCCCGCGCCCGGCCCTGGCCCAGGTGCTGGGCGCCGCGGCCACCGGGGCCGGCGCGAAGATCCGCTTCGGCACGACCATCACCGACCTCACGGACGACGGCGAGGGCGTGGACGTCACGCTGTCCGACGGTTCGTCCGGCCGCTGGGACCTGGTCGTCGGCTTCGACGGCATCGGTTCGCCGCTGCGCACCCGGCTGTACGGGGACCGCTACGCCCCGCAGTACAGCGGCTTCGCCAACTGGCGGGTCACCGTGCCCCGCCAGGAGCAGGTGCGCGGGGTCGTGATGGCCACCGCGGGCCAGGCCGCGAAGGCGCTGCTGACGCCGATCACGGACGAACTGATGTACCTGGGCTCGGTGTTCGCCGAGGCCGAGGACTTCCGGCCGGACCCGGAGCGGGCGCACGAGCAGCTCAAGGAGCGGCTGCCGATGTTCTCGGGCCCGATCGCCGAGGCGCTGGAGCAGGTCACCGGACCTGAGGGCGTCGTCTACTCGCGGATCTCCCAGGTGACCGTCGAGGAGCCGTGGCACGTGGGCCGGGTCGTCCTGGCCGGTGACGCCGCGCACGCCTGCACCCCGCACATCGCGCAGGGCGCGGCGATGGCCGTCGAGGACGCCCAGGTGCTCGCGGAGTCGCTCGACGCCGAGCAGGACCTCGCCACCGCGCTGGACGTCTGGGAGGCCCGTCGCCGCCCGCGCGCCATGTGGGTGCAGGCCATGTCGCGCGCGGTCCTCAAGCAGGAGACGGGCGGGGAGACCACGCCCGAGGAGGACGAGCTGCTGAAGACCGGTATCCCGGGCGCGGCGCACGTGCTGGTGCAGCCGTACTGACCCGGTCGCGAGCGGGCCGTCCGGCACTGCCGGGCGGCCCGTTCGCCGTTTCCGGACACCCCCCGGGGGGCGAGCGTGGCGTCGCCCGGCGGACGGGAAGGGCGGGGAAGGGCCGGCCAGGCCCTACGGCACGGCGGCCATGCCGTCGATCTCGACCAGGGCCTGTTCGTCCCAGAGGCGGACCACTCCGATGACGGCCATCGCGGGGTAGTCGCGGCCGGCCAGGCGGCGCCAGACGCGGCCCAGTTCGGCGGCGTGGGCGCGGTAGGCGGCGACGTCGGTGGTGTAGACCGTGACCCGGGCCAGGTCGGCCGGGGAGCCGCCGGCCGCGCGGAGGGCGGCGAGGAGATTGGTGAGGGCGGTGGTGAACTGCTCCGGCAGGGTGCCGGGGACGAGGTCGCCCCGGTCGTCCAGGGCGGTCTGGCCGGCGAGCAGGACGAGCCGGCCGCCCGTGACGGTGACGGCGTGCGAGAAGCCGGCGGGCGGGGCGAGTTCGGCGGGGTTGATCCGGTGGATCTGGCTCATGCGATGGGCTCCCGGTCGGCGTACAGCTCCTTGGCGATGACGGTGCGCTGGACCTCGCTGGCCCCCTCGTAGATCCGGGGGGCGCGGACCTCGCGGTAGAGGTGTTCGAGGAGGTGGCCCCGGCGCAGGGCGCGGGCGCCGTGCAACTGGACGGCATGGTCCACGACGTACTGCGCGGTCTCGGTGGCGTAGAGCTTCGCCATCGCGGCCCGCCGGGGCACGCCCGGCTCCCCCGCGTCGTACGCGGCGGCGGCCGCGTACACCAGCAGGCGGGCGGCCTCGGTGCGGGTGGCCATCTCGGCGACGCGGTGCGCGACGGACTGGAGGTCCTTGAGGGGGCCGCCGAAGGCGGTGCGGGCGGCGGTGTGCTCCAGGGTGGCGTCCAGGGCGGCGCGCGCCATGCCGACGGCGAAGGCGCCGACGCTGGGGCGGAAGAGGTTGAGGGTGTTCATGGCGACCCGGAAGCCCCGGTCCGGTTCCCCGAGGACGTCGTCGGGGGTGACCGGGACGGCGTCGAAGGCGAGGGCGCCGATGGGGTGCGGGGAGAGCATGTCCAGCGCGGTGCCGGTGAGGCCGGGCCGGTCGGCGGGGACGAGGAAGGCGGTGACGCCCCGGGCGCCGGCGCCCCGGGTGGTGCGGGCGAAGACGGTGTAGAAGTCGGCCTCCGGCGCGTTGGAGATCCAGCGCTTCTCGCCGGTCAGCCGCCAGCCGCCGCCCGGGGCGGGCGCGGCGTCCAGGGCGAGGGCCGCCGCGTCGGAACCGGCGCCGGGCTCGCTGAGCGCGAAGGCGGCGACGGTCCGGCCGGCGCGGACCCCCGGGAGCCAGCGGGCGCGCTGCTCCGGAGTGCCCGCCCGCACCACGGGGGAGGTGCCCAGGCCCTGGAGGGCGAGGGCCGTCTCGGCCTCCGTACAGCCGCGGGCGAGCGATTCGCGCAGCAGGCAGAGGTCGAGGGCGCCGGAGGCGAACATCCGGTCGAGCAGGCCCAGCTCGCCGAGCGCCGCGACGAGGGGGCGGTTGACGCGGCCGGGCTCGCCCCGGGCGGCGAGCGGGCGCAGCCGTTCCTCGGCCAGTGCGCGCAGTTCCTCGCAGCGGGCGGTCTGTGCCGGATCGAGCGAGAATGCCGTCATACGGCGCCTCTCCTGTCGCATCCCGTCGAAGGCCGCGTCCGGTCCCCGTGGCGGCGGAGTGCGGTCCCCGGGTCCGCTCCTTTATCGCGGACCGTTGACTACCGTCACCCGAACGATACGCTCCAAGGGCGACAAGGGGGCGATCCTTCATGGACCCGAAGACCTCAGCGCACGTGGACACCTTCGCCGCGGACCATCTGCCGCCCGCCGACGAGTGGCCGGACCTGCTCTTCGACCTGCCCGGACTGGACTACCCGGACCGGCTCAACTGCGCCGCCGAACTCCTGGACCGCACCGTCGAACGCTTCGGCGCGGACCGGGCCGCCTTCCGTGCACCCGACGGCGCCGTCATGAGCTACGGGGAGCTCCAGGGGCTCGTCGACCGGATCGCCCGGGTGCTGACCGAGGACCTGGGCGTGGTGCCCGGCAACCGGGTGATGCTGCGCGGCCCGACCACCCCGACGCTGGCCGCCTGCTGGCTGGCGGTGCTCAAGGCCGGGGGCGTCGCCGTCACCGTCCTGGCGCGGCAGCGCGCCGCCGAACTGGCCACGATCGCCTCGATCGCCCGGATCGGCCACGCGCTGTGCGACGCCCGTTCGCTGGACGACCTGGTACGGGCGGAGGTGCCGGGGCTGCGGATCACCGCGTACGGGGGTGAGGGGGCGGACGATCTGCTGTCGCTGGCCGACGCCCGGCCCGGCCCCTTCCGCGCGGTGGACACGGCCGCCGCCGACGTGGCGCTGATCGCGTTCACCTCGGGGACGACCGGCCGGCCCAAGGGGTGCATGCACCTGCACCGCGACGTGCTGGCCGTCGCGGACACCTTCTCGCGGCACGTCCTGCGGCCGGAGCCCGACGACGTCTTCGCGGGCAGCCCGCCGCTCGGTTTCACCTTCGGGCTCGGCGGTCTGGTGCTCTTCCCGCTGCGCGCCGGCGCATCGGCGCTGCTGCTGGAACAGGCCGGGCCCAAGCAGTTGCTGCCGGCCCTGGCCGCGCACCGGGTCTCGGTGCTCTTCACCGCGCCGACGGCGTACCGGGTGATGCTGGACCACCTCGACGGGCAGGACCTGCCGGCGCTGCGCCGCTGTGTGTCGGCGGGCGAGAACCTGCCGGTCGCGACCTGGCACGCCTGGTACGAGCGGACCGGGCTGCGGATCATCAACGGCATCGGGGCCACCGAACTGCTGCACATCTTCGTCTCGGCCGCCGACGACGCGATCCGGCCCGGCACCACCGGTCTGCCGGTGCCCGGCTGGCAGGCCAGGGTGGTGGACGAGGACGGGGCCGAGGTGCCGGACGGGCAGCCGGGACTGCTCGCCGTGCGCGGCCCGGTCGGCTGCCGCTATCTCGCGGACGCCCGGCAGCGGGAGTACGTCCGGCACGGCTGGAACCTCACCGGGGACACCTATGTGCGCGACGCGGACGGCTACTTCCGCTATGTGGCCCGCGCCGACGACATGATCATCTCCTCCGGGTACAACATCGCGGGCCCGGAGGTCGAGGACGCGCTGCTGCGCCATCCCGAGGTGGCGGAGGCCGCCGTGGTGGGCCGCCCCGACGAACTGCGCGGCGCGGTCGTCGCGGCGTACGTCGTCCGCCGGGAGGGCTCCGCGCTCACCGAGGACGCGCTGCGCGCCTTCATGCGCGCCGAGCTGGCGCCGCACAAGTGCCCCCGGCTGCTGACGTTCCTGCCGGAGCTGCCCCGTACCGCCACCGGAAAGCTCCAGCGGTTCCGGCTGCGCGAGGGCGAAGCCGCTGCGGGATCCGGCGCCACCGGACGAGAATGATCGGATGATCGAACCGCACACGCCCCGCTCGCTGATCGTCACCCTCTACGGCGCGTACGGCCGCTCCCCCGGCAACGCCCCGCTGGCCGTGGCCGAACTGGTCCGGCTGCTGGGCGCCGTCGGGGTCGATCCACCGGCCGTGCGGTCCGCCGTCTCGCGGCTGAAGCGGCGCGGACTGCTCGTGGCGGCCCGTACGGAGGCCGGCGCGGCCGGGTACGCGCTGTCGGACGACGCCCGGCAGCTGCTGGACGACGGGGACCGGCGGATCTACCGGCACCCCGGTCCGCGCGTCGGGGACGGCTGGCTCCTCGCGGTGTTCTCCGTCCCCGAGTCCGAACGGCACAAGCGCCATCTGCTCCGCTCCCGGCTGGCCCGGCTCGGCTTCGGCACGGCGGCGCCGGGGGTGTGGATCGCCCCGGCGGGGCTGTACGAGGAGACCCGGCACACCCTGGAGCGCCTCGGACTCGCGCCCTACGTCGAACTGTTCCGGGGCACGCACCTGGGGTTCGCGGCCACCGGGGAGTCCGTGGCCCGCTGGTGGGACCTGGACGCGCTGGACGCGCTCCACGCCGGTTTCCTGGCCCGGCACGAACCGGTGCTGCGCGACTGGGAGGCGCGCGTGGACCGGACACCCGAACCGGGTGCCGCCTACCGGGACTATCTGCTGGCGCTGGACTCGTGGCGGCGGGTGCCGTACGCGGACCCCGGGCTCCCCGCTGGACTCCTGCCCGAGGGGTGGCGGGGCGGGCGGTCGGCGGAGGTCTTCGGCCTGCTCCACGAGCGGCTGCGGGACGCGGGCGCGGCGTTCGTCCACGGATGACCCGGTCCCGCCGGAGTGCCTCCCCCGGGCCGGTCCGCCCCGGTTAAATCCCGTGCCCCGGCGGCGCCCCCGGCGGCAGAATGCCGAGGCATGACCTGGACCTTCACGCACGACGTCGACGTCTTCCTGGCCGCCGCCGGACCCTCGCTGGCCGCCCGCCCCGCCGAGAACACGGTGGTGCTGACCGTCACCGACGCGCTGCGCCGCCACGGCCGGCGCGCCTTCGGTGAGCGGGACCCGGTGCTGGGCTGGTGGAGCGGCCCGGACGGCGCGGTGGCGGGCACGCTGCTCCACACACCGCCGTACCCGGCCTCGTTGAACGGGCTGCCCCCTCAGGCCGTCGGGCCGCTGCTGGACGCCCACGCGCTGACCCGTGTCAACGCGGACCGGGAGACGGCCCTGGCGGTGGCCGCGCACTGGCCGGCCCACCGGGTCGAGGAGGAGCAGCGCCTGTACCGGCTGGGCACGCTGGTCCCGCCCTCGCCCGCACCGCCGGGCCGGGCCCGGCTCGCCGCCCCGGCCGACCGGGAGCTGTTGCTGGGCTGGTTCGCCGCGTTCGCCGCCGACATCGGCGGCCCCGAAAGCCCGGTCGACCGCCACGCCCAACGGGTGGACGAGCGCGTCGCGGAGGGCCGGCTGACGCTCTGGGAGCACGACGGCGCGCCCGTCTCGATGGCCGGGATCACGCCCCGGATCGCGGGGAGCGCCCGCATCGCGCCCGTGTACACCCCGCCGGAGCACCGGGGCCGGGGTTATGCGGCGGCGGTGACCGCCGAGGCGAGCCGCGCGGCGCTGGCGGCCGGCACGGAGGAACTGCTGCTCTTCACCGACCTGGCGAATCCGACGAGCAACGGTGTGTACACCCGCATCGGCTACCGGCCCGTCGCGGACCGGCTGGTGATCGAGGCACGGCCCGGCGATGAGTGAGCCGCCCGAACGCCCCGCACCGCTCTGGCTGGTCGCCGCGAACGTGGTGCGGTGGCGGCGGTACGGGGAACGGGGGCAGGAGTTCCGGCCGGGCACGAAGGCGTTCCGGGGCGGGGCGAAGGTCTATGTCGTGGACACCTACCCGGGGATGGGCAGCGAACAGCTCACCGCCGTCGGGCACGGCCGGCACCACGGGCGGTGGATCACCATCGACACGGGGACCCGCCATCTGCACACCTTCCGGGCGCGGTTGGTGTACTCCCCCGCCGTGATCCGGCGCTGCGCGGGCCTGCCGGTGCGCACCCGTGAGGAGACGGAGGAGCTGGCGGAGCGCCTGGAGCGGATCGCCCGTCTGGGCCGGGACACCTACCACGGG
Source organism: Streptomyces sp. NPDC001515 (assembly GCF_053597115.1). Taxonomy (NCBI): domain Bacteria; kingdom Bacillati; phylum Actinomycetota; class Actinomycetes; order Kitasatosporales; family Streptomycetaceae; genus Streptomyces; species Streptomyces sp. NPDC001515. Next base: position 31,410 of record NZ_JBSFHN010000008.1, on the reverse strand, counting down.
GCGCCGCACCCGGATCCGTGTCTCTGCCACACCTGCGAGGACGTCAGCCCAGGGTGAGGCGCGGCCGGGGCGCGTCGGTGCGGCCGGTGGGCGGGGTGCGGCTGCCCGCCCGGTACGGCGCGGGCCAGGGCGCGCCCGGTCCGGTGCAGCCCTGCTCGGCCGCCGCGTGGAGCGTCCAGTGCGGGTCGTACAGATGGGGGCGGGCGAGGGCGCAGAGGTCGGCGCGTCCGGCCAGGAGGAGGGAGTTGACGTCGTCCCAGGAGGAGATCGCCCCGACGGCGATCACCGGCACGCAGAGGGTGTTGCGGATGCGGTCGGCGTACGGGGTCTGGTACGAACGCCCGTACTCGGGGCGTTCTTGGGGCACCACCTGGCCGGTGGAGACGTCGATGGCGTCGGCCCCGTGGGCGACGAAGGCGCGGGCGATCTCCACGGCGTCCTCGGCGCGGGTGCCGCCCTCGGCCCAGTCGGTCGCGGAGATCCGGACGGTCATCGGCCGGTCGTCCGGCCAGACCGCGCGGACCGCGTCGAACACCTCCAGCGGGTAGCGGAGCCGGTTCGCGAGCGGGCCGCCGTAGGCGTCGGTGCGGTGGTTGGTGAGCGGGGAGAGGAAACCGGAGAGCAGATAGCCGTGCGCGCAGTGCAGTTCGAGGAGGTCGAACCCGCAGGCGGCGGCGCGGCGGGCGGCGGCCGTGAACTGCGCGCGGACGGTGTCGAGTCCGGCCCGGTCCAGGGCCTGCGGGACCTGGCTGACGCCCGGCGCGTACGGCAGCGGTGAGGCGGCGGTCAGGGGCCAGTTGCCGTGGTCGAGGGGCTGGTCGATGCCCTCCCACATGAGCCGGGTGGAGCCCTTGCGGCCGGAGTGGCCGAGCTGGAGTCCGATCGCGGTGCCGGGCGACTGCCCGTGCACGAAGTCGGTGATCCGGGTCCAGGCGGCGGCCTGCTCGTCGGTGTAGAGGCCGGTGCAGCCGGGGGTGATGCGGCCCTCGGGGCTGACGCAGACCATCTCGGTCATGACGAGTCCGGCGCCGCCGAGGGCGCGGGCCCCGAGGTGGACGAGGTGGAAGTCGCCGGGGACGCCGTCGGTGGCGGAGTACATGTCCATGGGCGAGACGACGACGCGGTTGCGCAGGTGGAGTCCGCGCAGCCGCAGCGGGGTGAACATCGGCGGGGTGTCCGGCGGGCAGCCGAACTCCTCCTCGACGGCCGAGGCGAACGCGGCGTCGCGCAGCCGCAGATTGCCGTGGGTGACCCGGCGGCTGCGGGTGAGGAGGTTGAAGGCGAACTGCCGGGGCGGCTGGTCGACGTACGTCGCCAGTTCCTCGAACCAGCGCAGGCTGGCCAGGGCGGCGCGCTGGGTGGACTCCACGACGGGCCGGCGCTCGGTCTCGTACGCGGCGAGCGCCTCGGGCAGGGCCGGCCGTTCCTCGACGCAGGCGGCGAGGGCGAGGGCGTCCTCGACGGCGAGCTTGGTCCCCGAGCCGATCGAGAAGTGCGCGGTGTGGGCGGCGTCCCCGATGAGGACGGTGTTGCCGTGCGACCAGCGCGCGTTGGCGACGGTGCGGAAGGTGAGCCAGGAGGAGCGGTGGGAGCGCAGCGGGCGGTGGCCGAGCGCCTCCGCGAAGATCGTGGCGCACCGGCGGATCGACGCGGCCGGGTCGGGGGCGTCGAAGCCGGCCGCGCGCCAGACCTCCTCACGCATCTCGATGATGACGGTGGAGGCGCCGCCGCCGTCGGGGGTGCGGGCGTAGGGGTAGGCGTGCAGTTGCATCACGCCGTACGGGGTCTCCGCGATCTCGAAGCGGAAGGCGTTCAGCGGGAAGTCGGCGGCGAGCCAGATGTAGCGGCAGCGGTGCGAGGTGACGCGGGGGCCGAAGTGCTCGGCGTGGGCGTCACGGGTGAGGCTGTGGACGCCGTCGGCGGCGATCACCAGATCGTGGGAGGCGGCGAGTTCGGCGGCGGACGGTGCCGGGGTGCGGAAGCGGAGGCGGACGCCGAGGCCCTGGCAGCGGGCGTGCAGGATCTCCAGGAGCCGGCGGCGGCCGAGCGCGGCGAAGCCGTGCCCGCCGGAGGTCTGGGTGTGGCCTCGGTGGACGATGTCGATGGCGTCCCAGCGGACGAACGCGCGCTGGAGGGCGGCGTACACGACGGGGTCGGCGTGCTCGATGCCGCCCAGGGTCTCGTCGGAGAGGACGACGCCGAAGCCGAAGGTGTCCTCGGGGGCGTTGCGCTCCCAGACGGTGATCTCGCGGCCGGGGCCGAGCCGTTTGAGGAGGGCCGCGGCGTAGAGCCCGCCGGGGCCGCCGCCGATGACCGCGATCTTCCGGGGGCCGTGGTCCGGGGCGGTGGGGCCGGTCATCGTCCGCGCCAGGCGGGCGGCCGCTTCTCGGTGAAGGCGGCGTGGAACTCGGCGTAGTCCTCGCCGTGCATCAGCAGGGCCTGGGTGGCGGCGTCCATCTCCACGGCGGCGGCGAGCGGCATGTCGAGTTCGGCGGTGAGGAGGGCCTTCGTCTGGGCGAGGGCGAGGGCGGGTCCGTCGGCGAGGCGGCGGGCGAGGGCGGCGGCGCGGGTGTCGGCCTCGCCCTCCTCGGTCAGTTCGCTGATCAGCCCGATCCGTTCGGCCTCGGGGGCACGGACGGGGTCGCCCAGCATGAGGAGGCGGGTGGCGTGGCCGAGGCCGACGACGCGGGGCAGCAGATAGGCCGCGCCCATGTCGCCGCCGGAGAGCCCTACGCGGGTGAAGAGGAAGGCGAACCGGGTGGTGGGGTCGGCCACCCGGAAGTCGGCGGCCAGGGCCAGCACGGCGCCCGCCCCGGCGGCGGCTCCGTGCAGGGCGGCGACGACGGGGAAGGGGCACTCCCGCAGGGCGCGGACCACCTGGCCGGTCATCCGGTTGAAGTCCAGGAGCCGGGCGGTGTCCAGGGAGAGCGTGGCGCCGATGATCTCGTCCACATCGCCGCCGGAGCAGAAGCCACGCCCCTCTCCGGCCAGCACCAGGGCCCGGACCGCGCGCTCACGGGAGAGCTCGGCGAGCAGATCGCGCAGGTCCGCGTAGGCGCCGAAGGTCAGCGCGTTGAGCTTCTCGGGGCGGGCGAGCGTGACGGTGGCGACGCCGTCGCGCGTGCTGACCCGCAGATGGCGCCACGTCTCGGTGCGGGAGGCCGAGCTGGGAAACGGACTCATGGAGGGGGGACCCTTCGGCCGTCGGGCTGCTGCCTGCCTCTCGAAGCTATCACCGGTACGTGACTTCCGTCACGAGTGCGCGATAGCCGGGTCCCGGGAGGCCCGTGCGGACCGGGACGGGCGGGTCGAGGGTGACGAACGTCCCCTTCGCACCGGTCGGGAGTCCCTTGCCCGTGTCGTGGGCGTTCGTAAGGTGGGAGCCACGAAGTCCTGCGCCCCCGGAACGGGCGATTCCAGGAGTGTCCACCCGCCCGAACGGACCCCGCCGTGCCGCCCGACGCCCCCGCCACCACCTGGCGCATCACCCTGCCGCACTCCACGGCGGCCGTGCCGATCGCCCGCGCGCTGATCCGCGCGGTCCTGGCGGACCTCGACGCCCCGGCCGACGCCGACACGGCCGAGCTGCTGACGGCGGAGCTGGTCGCCAACGCGGTGGAGCACACCCCGGGCGACGACCCGGTCGAGCTGGTGGTGGAGCTGCTGGAGAGCGTCTGCCAGGTGGAGGTGCACGACGGCGATCCGGCGCCGCCGGGGGACCTCTCCCGCCCGGGCCCGGACTGGATGCCCGATCCCTGGCAGGAGCACGGCCGGGGGCTGCTGCTGATCCGCACGCTCAGCGCGGCCTGCGGCCACCGCACGACCGAGCGCGGCAAGGCGGTCTGGTTCACCCTGCCGGCACCGGCCCGTCCGGCGACCTGAGCGCCCGGCCGGGTCAGCCGGCCAGCCGCGAGCGGCGGTGCCCGTATCCGGAGTACACCGCCGCCCCGGCCACCAGGAACACCGCGAACTGCACCCAGGTCGCCCAGCCCGTCCCGTACATCAGATAGACGCAGAAGCCGATGCCGAGCAGCGGGCTCAGCGGGTGGAGGGGGACGCGGAAGGCGCCCCGCACCTCCGGGTTGCGGCGGCGCAGCACGACGGCGGCGGCGTTGACGGCGACCATGGTGGCGAGGGTGCCGATGGTGGTCAGGTTCACCACCACGTCGAGCGAGGCGAAGGCGGCCGGGACGGCGAAGACGGCGGCGACGATCCAGGTGTTGGCGACCGGGGTCGCGGTGCGCGGCGAGACCCGTTCGAAGACCCTGGGCACCAGGCCGTCGCGCGACATGGACATCAGGATGCGGGTCTGCCCGTACATCACGGCGAGCACGACCGAGGCGATGGCGACGACCGCGCCGAAGGCGATGATCCCGCCGCCGATGTCCGAGCCGGTGACCCGGTCGACGATCAGCGAGAGCGCGGCCGGCTGGTCCGCGACGGCCCCGGGGCCCAGCGCCCCGATGGCGGCGAGGGCGACGGCGCAGTAGAGCAGCGTCACCAGTCCGATGCAGATCAGGATCGCGAGGGGGATGTCGCGGCGCGGATTGCGGACCTCCTCGCCGGTGGTGGTGATGGCGTCGAAGCCGATGTACGAGAAGAAGGCCAGCGAGGCCCCCGCGGTGACCCCGCCGGGGCCGTGGCTCAGGAACGGCGTGAGGTGGCCGCGTTCGAAGGCCGTGAAGGCGATGGCGCAGAACATGATCAGCACGGCGATCTTGAGGACGGCCATCGCGGCCGTGGCCCCGGCACTCTCCCGCACCCCGCGCACCAGCAGGGTCGCGGCCATCATGATCACGAGCACGGCGGGCAGATTGACCACGCCGCCGTCGCCGGGGCCCGCGGAGAGCGCCTGGGGCAACTGGTGGCCGATCAGGCTGTCGAGCAGTTCGTTGACGTACTGGCTCCATCCGACGGCCACGGCCGAGACGGAGACGCCGTACTCCAGGAGCAGGCACCAGCCGACGAGGAAGGCCAGGCGCTCGCCGAGGGTGGCGTAGGCGTACGAGTAGGAGCTGCCGGAGACGGGGATGGCGCTGCCCAGCTCGGCGAACGAGAACGCGGTGAACACGCAGGTGACGGCCGCGAGGACGTAGGACACCACGACGGCGGGTCCGGCTTCGGCGACGCTGTCGGAGAGCCCGACGAAGATCCCGGTGCCGACGACGGCCCCGACCCCGAAGCAGACGAGCTGGAAGAGGCCCATGGTGCGTTTGAGCCCATGGCCCTCCAGGTCGGCCCCGGACTCGGCGATCAGCTGGTGGGGATCCTTCAGGCGCGGGGGCGGGCCGGGCAGGCGCAGGGGGCTCACGGCGGTGGTCTCATTCTCCGGCGGTGGGGGGGTGGGGCGGTGCGCCGAGGGGTGGGGGGCGGCGTGCACACGAAAGCGGGGTTCGAGCGTGCGAGCTCGAACCCCACCGGCGGAGACCATCATAGGCACGTAGGTGCATATTCACCCAATTGGGTGCATGTTCATGCGGGATGTCCGGGTCAGCGGGTCCGGGTCCCCATCGTCGCCACCATGACGGCCTTGATCGTGTGCATCCGGTTCTCCGCCTCGTCGAAGACGACGGAGTGCGCGGACTCGAAGACCTCGTCGCTGACCTCCAGCTCGGACAGTCCGTAGCGGTCGTTGATCTCGCGCCCGACCTTGGTGCCGAGGTCGTGGAAGGCCGGGAGGCAGTGGAGGAACTTCACGTCGTCGTTGCCGGTGGCCCGGAGCACGTCCATGGTCACGGCGTACGGCGCGAGGGCGGCGATGCGCTCGGCCCAGACCTCCTTGGGCTCGCCCATCGAGACCCAGACGTCGGTGGCGACGAAGTCGGCGCCGCGCACGCCCTCGGTGATGTCCTCGGTGAGCGTGACGGTGGCCCCGCTGCTCGCGGCCAGCTCGCGCGCCCGGGCCACGACGGCGTCGGCGGGCCAGTACGCCCGCGGCGCGACGATGCGCACGTCCATGCCGAGCAGGGCGCCGGTGACCAGGTAGGAGTTGCCCATGTTGAAGCGGGCGTCCCCGAGGTAGGCGAAGGCGGTGCGCTCCAGCGGCTTCGCGCAGTGCTCGGTCATCGTGAGGACGTCGGCGAGCATCTGCGTGGGGTGCCAGTCGTCGGTGAGCCCGTTGAAGACGGGGACACCGGCGTGGGCGGCCAGCTCCTCGACGGCCTGCTGGCTGTCCCCCCGGTACTCGATCCCGTCGAACATCCGGCCGAGGACCCGGGCGGTGTCCTTCACGGACTCCTTGTGGCCCATCTGCGAACCGGAGGGGTCGAGGTACGTGGTGGAGGCGCCCTGGTCCGCGGCGGCGACCTCGAAGGCGCAGCGGGTGCGGGTCGAGGTCTTCTCGAAGATCAGCGCGATGTTCCTGCCGCGCAGGTGCTGGACCTCCGTGCCCGCCTTCTTCGCGGCCTTGAGCTCGGCGGCCAGGCCGATCAGGCCGCGGAACTCCTCGGCCGTGAAGTCCAGCTCCTTGAGGAAGTGGCGGCCTGCGAGGTCTATGGCCATGGTGACTGCTCCTGGGTCGGGCGGGGGGACGCATACGGTAACCCTGGAAGTCTATACGACGCAATGCATCGCTATACAGGGCGGTGCGGGCACCTTGACGCCGCGCCCGCACCACCGGCGGCGCCCGCCCCGCCCGCACCACCGGCAATGTCCGCCCCGCCCCGGGCTACACCGGGTCGCGGACCACCGGACAGCTCATGCAGCGCGGACCGCCCCGGCCCCGGCCCAGTTCGCTGCCCGGGATCTCGATGACCTCGATGCCCTCCTTGCGCAGATACGTGTTGGTGGTGGCGTTGCGCTCGTACGCCACGACGACGCCCGGCTCGACCGCCAGCACGTTGCATCCGTCGTCCCACTGCTCGCGCTCGGCGGCGTGCACGTCCTGGGTGGCGGTCAGGACCCGGATCGCGTCGAGCCCCAGCGCGTCCGCGATCGCCCGGTGCATGTGCTCGGGCGGATGGTCGGTGACCCTGAGGTCCCGGGGGCCGTCGCCCGGCTCGATCGTGTACGAGCGGAGCATCCCGAGGCCGGCGTACTTGGTGAAGGTGTCCCCGTCGACCATCGTCATCACCGTGTCCAGGTGCATGAACGCCCGGCTCTTCGGCATGTCCAGCGCCACGATCGTCCGCGCGGACCCGGCGTCGAAGAGGCCCCGTGCCAGCATCTCCACCGCCTGCGGGGTGGTCCGCTCGCTCATCCCGATGAGGACGGCGCCCCGGCCGATGACGAGCACGTCACCGCCCTCGATCGTCGACGGGTAGTCGTCCTGCCCCTCCGACCAGTGGTGGAAGGGGCCCGCGTCGGGGCCGGTGAACAGCGGATGGTGACGGTAGATCGCCTCGAAGTGCACGGTCTCGCGCTGCCGGGCCGGCCAGCGCATGGCGTTGATGGAGACCCCGTCGTAGATCCACGCCGAGGTGTCGCGCGTGAACAGGTGGTTGGGCAGCGGACCGAGCAGGAAGTCGTCCAGGTCCATGACGTGGAAGCGCACCGAGACCGGCTCCGGGGAGCGCTCCAGGAACTCCCGCTTCGTCATCCCGCCGACCAGCGCCGCGCACAGCTCGGGCGCGGGCAACTCCTCGAAGGCGGCGCGCAGATGCTCGGTGGCGAGCGGACCGTACTCCTTCTCGTCGAAGACCCGGTCCAGCACCAGCCGGCGGGCCGCCGGGATCTCCAGCGCCTCCTGGAGCAGATCGCCGAAGAGGTGCACCTCCACGCCCCGGTCCCGCAGCACGTCCGCGAATCCGTCGTGTTCCTGGCGGGCGCGGCGCACCCAGAGCACGTCGTCGAAGAGCAGCGCGTCCTTGTTGCGCGGGGTGAGCCGCTTCAGTTCCAGATCGGGGCGGTGCAGGATGACGCGGCGCAGCCGCCCGGCCTCGGAGTCGACATGGAATCCCATGCCCTCATCCTCACCGCGCGGAGCACCGTTCACCCGGCGAATCGCTCTCGGGTTCCGCCGGCGGCGGAACCCGAGAGCGTGGGGCCTGTCGGAGGGGAAGGGCCGGGCAGGCCCTACAGCCGCGGGTCCACCGGCTCCGACTCCAGGGCCAGCACCGCGAACACCGCCTCGTGGACCCGCCACAGCGGCTCCCCGTCGGCCAGCCGGTCCAGGGCCTCCAGACCGAGCGCGTACTCGCGCAGGGCGAGCGAGCGCTTGTGGCCGAGGAAGCGGCCGCGCAGCCGCTCCAGGTTCTCCGGCCGGGTGTACTCGGGGCCGTAGATGATCCGCAGGTACTCCCTCCCGCGCACCTTCACCCCGGGCTGCACCAGCCGGTCCTTGCCGTCGCGGACGAGCGCGCCGAGCGGTTTGACGACCATGCCCTCGCCGCCCCGGCCGGTCATCTCCAGCCACCAGTCGACGCCCGCCCGCACCGACGCCTCGTCGCCCGTGTCGACGACGAGCCGGCGGGTGACCTGGAGCAGCCCGGTCGGGTCGTGCTCCACCAGCCGGTCCAGCCAGGCCAGCTGCGCGTCGTGCGGGACGGCGGCGAGCGAACGGCCCCGCACCGCGAGGATCTGGAACGGTGCCAGGCGCACCCCGTCCAGCCCCTCGGTGCTCCAGCAGTAGCGGCGGTACGCCTCGGTGAACGCCGCGGCGTCCTCGGCCCGGTCGCGCTGCCGGTCCGCGAGGGCGCCCACGTCGACGCCCCGGGCGGCCGCCGCGGCGAGCGCCCCGCCCACCACGGGCAGCACGGCGCCGGAGGCGGCGCCGACCGCCGCGTACTGCGAGCGCAGCAGCCCGCCCGCCTTCAGTGACCAGGGCATCAGCTCGGCGTCGAGGAGCACCCAGTCGGTGTCCCACTCCTCCCACAGACCGGCGGCGGTGACGGCCGCCCGCAGCCGGGCCAGCACCTCCTCGGTGAGCGCCGCACCGTCCAGGAACGGCCGTCCGGTGCGGGTGTACAGCGCGCCCGTGGGGCCGTCCCCGCCCGTCTCGCCGATCCCGAAGCGCTCCCGGGCGGCGGCCGCGTCCTTGCAGACCAGCGCGACGGCGCGGGAGCCCATGTGCTTCTCCTCGCACACGACGCGGTCCACGCCGTCCGCCCGGTACTGGGCGAACGCCTCGGCCGGATGCTCCAGATAGCCCTCCTCGTGCGAGGTCGCGGTCGGTGCCATGGTCGGCGGCAGGTACGCGAGCAGCCGGGGGTCGACGGCGAACCGGCTCATGACCTCCAGGGCCGCCGCCGCGTTCTCCTCGCGGACGGCGACGCGTCCCAGGTGCCGGGTCTCCACGACCCGGCGGCCCTGCACGTCCCCGAGGTCCAGCGGGCGGCCCTCCCGGCTGCCCGGCGCCTCGGTGACCAGCGGCTTCGCCGGCTCGTACCAGACCCGCTCGGCCGGTACGTCGACGAGCTCGCGCTCCGGCCAGCGCAGCGCGGTCATCTTCCCGCCGAACACCGCTCCGGTGTCCAGGCAGATGGTGTTGTTGATCCACGAAGTGCTGGGGACCGGGGTGTGGCCGTAGACGACCGTGGCGCTGCCCCGGTAGTCCTCGGCCCACGGGTAGCGCACCGGCAGCCCGAACGCGTCGGTCTCGCCGGTGGTGTCGCCGTAGAGCGCGTGCGAGCGGACCCGGCCGGAGGTGCGGCCGTGGTACTTCTCGGGCAGGCCGGCGTGGCAGACGACCAGCCGCCCGCCGTCCAGCACGTAGTGGCTGACCAGTCCGTCGATGAACGTCGCGACGCGCGCCCGGAACTCCGGGTCCTCCGTGTCCACCCGCTCCAACTGCTCGACGGTCTCCGCGAGGCCGTGGGTCAGCTGGACCTTGCGGCCCTTGAGGTAGCGGCCGAGCTTGTTCTCGTGGTTGCCGGGCACGCAGAGCGCGTGGCCGTCGGCCACCATCGCCATGACCCGGCGCAGCACCCCGGGGCTGTCGGGGCCCCGGTCGACGAGGTCGCCGACGAACACGGCCGTACGCCCCTCGGGGTGCGCCCCGTCCACGTAGCCGAGCTTTCCGAGCAGGGTCTCCAGCTCGGAGGCGCAGCCGTGGACGTCACCGATGATGTCGAAGGGGCCGGTGAGGTGGCGCAGGTCGTTGTAGCGGCGCTCCAGCACCACCCGGGCGTGCTCGGCCTCCTCCTCGGTGCGCAGGATGTGCACCTTGCGGAAGCCCTCGCGCTCCAGTCCGCGCAGCGAGCGGCGCAGCTCGCGGCGGTGGCGCTGGACCACGTGCCGGGGCATTCCGGCGCGGTCGGGACGCCCGGCGTTGCGGGCGTGGCAGACCTCTTCGGGCAGATCGAGGACGATCGCGATGGGCAGCACGTCGTGCTCCCTGGCCAGCCGGACGAGCTGCCGGCGCGCCTCCGACTGCACGTTCGTGGCGTCCACGACGGTCAGCCGGCCGGCGGCCAGCCGCTTGCCCGCGATGTAGTGCAGGACGTCGAAGGCGTCCCCGCTGGCGCTCTGGTCGTTCTCGTCGTCCGCGACCAGGCCCCGGCAGAAGTCGGAGGAGATGACCTCGGTCGGCTTGAACTGCCGGCGGGCGAAGGTGGACTTGCCCGATCCGCTCGCCCCGATGAGGACGACGAGGGAGAGGTCGGTGACCGGAAGGACGCGTCCGGCGTCCTCGCCGCCGGTACTCGTACGGGTGGTGCTGGTGGTGCTCATGCGGCGTCCGCCTCCTTCTCGGTCGTGTCGGTCCTGCGGGTGTCGCCCCGGGGGGACGGCGTCGTGGTGAAGACGGCCATCTGGGTGGGCGGGCCGACCTCGGGGTCGTCGTCGCCCACGGGCACGAACTCCACGCCGTACCCGTAGCGGCCCGCCACGCGCCGCGCCCAGGCCCGGAACTCGGCGCGGGTCCACTCGAAGCGGTGGTCGCCGTGCCGGGTGTGCCCGGCCGGCAGCGTCTCCCAGCGGACGTTGTACTCGACGTTCGGCGTGGTCACGAGGACGGTACGGGGACGGGCGGCGCCGAACACCGCGTACTCCAGGGCGGGCAGCCTCTCCAGGTCCACGTGCTCGATCACCTCGCTGAGCACCGCCGCGTCGTACCCCGCGAGCCGCTTGTCGGTGTACGCGAGGGAGCCCTGCCGGAGGGTGACCCGGGATGCCTGGCGCTCGCCCATCCGCTCCAGCCGGAGCCGGCGCGAGGCGATGGTGAGGGCGCGCATCGAGACGTCGACGCCCACGATCTCCGTGTACCGGGGGTCCTTGAGGAGGGCCTGCACCAACTGGCCCTGGCCGCAGCCCAGGTCGAGCACGCGGCTCGCCCCGGCCCCGGTCAGCGCCGCCAGGATGGCGTCCCGGCGCCGCACCGCGAGCGGAACCGGCCGCTCCTCGGTGTCGGCGGTCTCGTCGACCGCGTTGTCGATGGCCTCGACGGTGAGGTCGTCGGACTCGGCGAGCCTCACCAGCTCCAGGCGTTCCATGGCCTGCCGGGCCAGTCCCCAGCGCCGGGACAGATAGCGGCTGGTGATCAGCTTCTGCTCCGGGTGGGCGGCCAGCCAGCCCTCGCCCGCGCGCAGCAGCTTGTCGACCTCGTCGGGCGCCACCCAGTAGTGCTTGGCGTCGTCGAGCACGGGGAGCAGTACGTACAGCTGCCGCAGCGCGTCGGCGAGCCGCAACTCGCCCTCCAGCACCAGCCGCACGTAGCGCGAGTCGCCCCACTCGGGGAACCGCTCGTCCAGCGGCACGGGCCGCGCGTCCACGACCGGCCAGCCCAGCGGACCGAAGAGCCCCCGCACCAGCTCGGCACCACCACGGGCCGGGAGGGCGGGCACCTCGATCCGCAGCGGCATCGGGGCCGCCGCCCGCTCCGGCATCGCCTTGCAGTCACCGCGCAGCGCGGACTTGAAGACGACGCTCATCGCGGTGGACAGCAGCGAGGACGCCGCGTAGGGGCGGTCGTTGACGTACTGCGCGAGCGCCGCGTCGGGAGCGCCGCCCCGGCCCTTGCCCTTGCCGCGCCGCACCAGCGCCACCGGATCCACCTCCAGCAGCAGTGCGGCCGTGCACCGCTCCGCGGACGCTTCGGGATAGAAGACGTGCGCGACGCCGTGCGAGGTGGAGAACGTCTGCGCCTTCTCGGGATGCTTGTGCAGCAGGAAGCCGAGATCGGTGGCGGGACGCTCCGGGGTGCCGGTGGTGCTGATCGTCAGGAACACCCGTCCGAGTATGCTGCGCCTCCTCCCCCGTCACCAGGCATTTTCCCGGTGCCGGGCGGCCGGCCGGGCGTGCCCCGCGGCGGGCGGGTCCGGGGGCTCCGGACGCCGGGGTCCCTCGCTCCCTGATCCGGCCCGATCCGAACGAAAGGCCCTAGCATGCTGCGCATGACAGAGCGACGCTCCCTCCTCGGCGGGTCGATATTCGAGGAACAGATCGGCTACGCCCGTGCAGTGATGGACGGCGACTGGGTCCATGTCTCCGGGACGACCGGATTCGACTACGCCACCATGACCATCTCGGACGACGTGGTGGAACAGGCCGAACAGTGCCTGCGCACCATCGGGGCCGCCCTGGCCGAGGCGGGATGCACCTTCGACGACGTCGTGCGGGTCCGCTATCTCCTCCCCGAACGCGCCGACTTCGAGCCCTGCTGGCCCGCGCTGCGCCGCACCTTCGGCGGCATCCGCCCCGCCGCCACCATGCAGGTGTGCGGTCTCGCCGACCCCCGCATGAAGATCGAGATCGAGGTCACCGCCCGGCACCGCCCCGCCTGAGGCGGCGCCCCGCCCTCGCCGTACCGGTCCCCCGCTGTCCGTGGCCGATGACAGGATCGGGCGATGCCGCTCACGGAATACGCCCCCGGCCCGCTCGTACCGGGCGAATCACTGCGCTGGCGGCCCACCTCGCGAGGCGCTGCCACCACGACCCCGCCCGGGCCTCTCCGCTGAGTGGCTGCCCCTCGGCGCGCCCGGCTACCGTCCGGCCAGGGACGCGATCGCCCCGGGGCCCACGCGGCAGCAGCCGCCGATGAGCCGGGCGCCGGCCTCCCGCCACGCCGGGAGCAGGGCCGGGGAGAAGGTGGTTCCCCCGGTCCAGGCCCGGCGGCGGGCGTCCCAGCGCTCACCGCTGTTGGGGTAGGCGACGGCCGGTTTACCGGTCGTCGCCACGGCGACGCGGACGGCCGCCCCGACGTCGGAGGGGTCGCAGCAGTTCACGCCCACGGCCACCACCTGGTCGTTCCCCTCGGCCAGGCCGAAGAAGTCCGCGAGGGGCTGACCGGCCCTGGTCCGGTCCCCGCTCACGGTGCAGGAGAGCCAGACGGGCAGCCCGCACCCCTCGACCGCCCGCAGCAGCGCCCGCGCCTCGTCCACGTCCGGCACCGTCTCCAGCGCCAGGACGTCGGGCCCCGCCGCGGCCAGGGCCTCGACGCGGGGGCGGTGGAATCGCTCCAGCTCCCGGACCGTGAGGCCGTAGCGGCCCCGGTACTCCGAGCCGTCGGCCAGCACCGCCCCGTACGGGCCGACCGAGGCCGCCACCCAGACGTCCTCGGGGCTCTCCCCGGCCGCCCGGCGCGCCAGCTCCACGCTCCGGGCGAAGAGCCCGGCGGCGCGGGCGGAACCGATCCCGCGCCGCCGGAAGCCCTCGAAGCTCGCCTGGTAGCTGGCGGTGATGAGCACCCGCGCGCCCGCCCGCACATAGGCGGTGTGCGCCGCCTCGATCTGTTCGGGCCCGTCCGCGAGCAGCCGGGCCGACCACAGCGCGTCGGACAGATCGCAGCCCTGCGCCTCCAACTGGTTGGAGAGCCCGCCGTCCAGCAGGACCGTCCCCGCCGCCAGCGCCTCGGCGAGCGGGCGGCCCGGACCGGCGGGAGGCGGGGCCCCGGACGGTCCGGGGGCCGGCGGACCGGGGACGGGCGGCACGGACGGCTCCTCTCAGCCGAGCTGGGACTGGACCTGCGAGGAGATCAGCTCCAGATGGTCCAGGTCGTCGAGGTCCAGCACCTGGAGGTAGATGCGCGAGGCGCCGATCTCCCCGTACCGGCCGATCTTGTCGACCACCTCGGCCGGCGAACCGGCCAGTCCGTTGGCCTTCAGCTCCGCGACGTCCCGCCCGATGACGGCGGCGCGGCGGGCCACCTCCGCGTCGTCCTTGCCCACGCAGACGACCAGGGCGTTGGAGTACACCAGGCTGTCCGGTGCCCGGCCGGCCTCCTTCGCGGCGTCCCGGACCCGGCCGAACTGCCTTTCGCTGTCCTCCAGCGAGGCGAACGGGATGTTGAACTCGTCCGCGTACCGCGCGGCCAGCCTCGGGGTGCGCTTCGCGCCGTGGCCGCCGATCAGCACCGGCACCTTGGCCTGGGCCGGCTTGGGGAGCGCGGGCGAGTCCGTGAGCTGGTAGTAGGTGCCGTCGTAGGTGAACGTGTCGCCGACCTCGGTGGCCCAGAGGCCGGTGACGATGGCCAGCTGCTCCTCCAGCCGGCCGAACTTCTCCTTGGGGAACGGGATGCCGTAGGCCCTGTGCTCCTCCTCGAACCAGCCCGCGCCCAGGCCCAGTTCGACGCGGCCGCCGGACATCTGGTCGACCTGGGCGACCTGGATGGCGAGCACGCCGGGCAGGCGGAAGGTGCCCGCAGTCATCAGGGTGCCGAGGCGGATCCGCTTGGTCTCGCGCGCCAGTCCGGCGAGCGTGATCCAGGCGTCCGTCGGGCCGGGGAGCCCGTCGCCCTGGCCCATGCGCAGATAGTGGTCGGAACGGTAGAAGGCGTCGAAGCCGAGGTCCTCGGTCGCCTTCGCGACGGTGAGCAGAGTGTCGTAGCTGGCCCCTTGCTGGGGCTCGGTGAAGATTCGAAGATCCATGCCTCCATCCTGCACCTCCGGGCCCCGCACCGGCCCCTCCCACCCCGCGGCCCCGCCCGCGCCGCCGGGTCTCACCCCGCCGGCCCGTGGAGCACGCCGTGCGGACCGTCGCGCTCCCGCTGGCGGTCCATGTCCTCCTGGCGCTCGCGGTCCCGCTCGTCGAGCAGCCGGAGCATGCCGCGCACCCGGTCCGTCGACTCGTCGGCGGCGTCGATCGCCTCCATGCACTGCCAGTACAGACCCTGCTCGTCGGTCTCGCAGGCCACACCGACCAGGGCCATGCCCACCTCTCCGAGCAGCGCGCCCAGTCCGCTCAGGGCCGCGCGCGGGTCGGCCACCGAGGAGAGCCGCGCGGCCCGTGCCACGCCCGCCCGGGCAGCCGGGTGGTCCAGGGCCCCGTTGCTCCGGCCGCCGATCTCACTGAGCCCGGCGGCCTCGCCCCGTAACTCCTTCGGCCCGTCGGCGGCGAGCCTGCTCCCGATCGCCTGGGCCAGGGCCTGGGCCTGCCAGGCCTCCGCGATGATGTCCGGTGTGCCCCGGCTCTGCGCCAGTGCCTGCCGGATGATGGCTACCAGCCGCTCCGCTTCCATCCGATGCCCCCGCTCGATAGGAAAACCCGCTCACCCTCTCCATTACCCACAGTGAGGGAGGTGGTACCGAAAGGCCAGGGGATTTCGGAAATCTGTGGACACTCGATCGAGTGTGAATAAGTCGATCACTCCGAAGAGTGACGATCGGGTGTACGGGTGGGGTCGGCCACCGGAAAGCGCGTCTCATTCCGCTCGATCTTGGCGGCGAGCGCCGCCAGGACATCGATGCCCAGCACCTCGCAGAACTGCAGCAGGTAGGCGAGCACATCGGCCACCTCGTCCGCCACCCTGGGTGCCGTACCGGGGTCGTCCATGACGCGCGCCGACTGCTCCGGCGTCAGCCACTGGAAGATCTCGACGAGTTCGGCGGCCTCGACGCTCAGGGCGGAGGCGAGGTTCTTCGGGGTGTGGTACTGCCCCCAGTCGCGGGCGGCCGCGAACGCGGCGAGCCGCCGCTGGAGGGTCCGTACATCGAGTTCCGTCACGGCCCCAGGTCTACCACCGCGCATCGGGACACGGGAAAGGGGACGAGGGGGACGGGAGGGACGAGGGCCGGGCGGGGAGCCCGGGGCGTCCGCGCCCGCCCCCGTACGCCTACATTCCGGGGACGCCCGCCGCCGTCACTCCCTCGACCTCCATGCCGACCGGCGAGAGGAGGAAGACGTTGCGGTCCACCCGGTGCATCCCGCTGCCGAGGCCGAAGACCACGCCGCTGGCGAAGTCCAGGATCCGCTTGGCGACATCGCTCTCCGCCCCGGTCAGGTCCAGCAGCACGGGGACCTGGGCCACCAGGTACTCCGCGACCTCGCGCGCGTCGGCGAAGACCTGGACCCGCAGCACCACCATGCGGCGCTGTTCGGCGCTCTCCCGCTCGTCCGGAACCGAGCGGTGGTCGACCCGCGAGGGCCACTCGTTGCGACTGCGCAACGGCACGACCTGAGCCAGTCCCTCCCACTGCTCGTCCGTGACGTCATACCTGTCGTACCTGCTCACCGGACCACCCCGTCTGTGCGCCGGTTGGCGTCCCGCCGGCCGCGCTCTCTGTTCATCGGGCAATTCTCTCGCCCCTCACCCGTTCGGCCTACCAGCGACACGGGTCAGGAGGCGGGAGAACCGACCGGTTCCGCCGCCCGGTCCTCACCGGTGCCTCCCGCTCCCGCCGGGGCCGTGGTGTCCAGGGGGGTGAACCGTACCGGAAGATGGACCAGGGCCCGGTGGAAGGGGCCGGGGCGCCACAGCAGTTCCCCGGCCGGAACGGCGAGTTCCGCGTCGCACAGCAGACTGGTGAACTGCTCGATCGCGGTCATCGCGATCAGCAGGGCCGGCTGCCGGGCGGGGCAGCGGTGGGGCCCCGCCGACCAGGCCAGGTGCGCACTGCCGCCGGAGCGGACGTCCTGCTCCGCGACCCCGGGCGCCGACTGGGTGTTGGCCGCCCCGAAGGAGACCATGACGAGCTGTCCGGCGCGGAGCCTGACGCCGTGGAACTCGGTGTCGTGGCGCGGGTAGTGGGCGGCCAGATTGGCGATCGGCGGTTCCTGCCAGAGGACTTCGTTGATCGCCTCGTGCGCGGTCATGGCGCCGCCGTGCAGCGAGCCGGCGTACCGCCGGTCGGTGAGCATGTGGAGGATCGTGTTGCCGATGAGGTTGGTCGAGGGGTCGTGGCCCGCGCTGAGCAGCAGGGTGAGCTGGCGGACGGTCTCGTCGTTGTCGAGCCGGG
Organism: Streptomyces sp. NPDC001515; assembly: GCF_053597115.1. NCBI lineage: Bacteria > Bacillati > Actinomycetota > Actinomycetes > Kitasatosporales > Streptomycetaceae > Streptomyces > Streptomyces sp. NPDC001515. The sequence goes on along the minus strand of NZ_JBSFHN010000008.1, from coordinate 14,362 downwards.
CCGGATGGGCGAGGAAGTACGAGGCGAGGTCGTTGCGCGGCCGGGCGCGCCGGTCGGCGACGAGCCGGGTCACCACGGCGACGAGGTCCGCGTAGGCGGCGGCAGCGTCCTGCGCGGAGTTCATCATCCCGCTGATGCCGTCGACGATCCGTTCGCCGTCGGCGGGGTCGACGCCGAACCACGTGACGAAGACGTGGAGCGGGAGCCGGCGGGCGTACTGGGCGATGAGGTCCCCACTGCCGGTGGCCGCGAACTCCCCGATGAGCTGCTGGGCGACCTTGGCCACCTCGGCGCGCAGCAGGTGCGGTTCGATGAGGGCGAGGGTGTCGTTGATCGCCTCGCGGTAGCGGGCGTGCTCGGCGCCGTCGCTGAACAGCGCGGTGGGGCGGTGTCCGAGGACGGGCAGGACCGGGGAGTCGGCGGGGACCGTGGCCTGCCAGGCCCGGGGGTCCTTGCTGAAGGTGTGGGTGTCGCGGAGCAGGTCGACGGCGGCCTGGTAGTCGGTGACGAGGAGCGCGTCGACGTCGGGGGCGAGGCGGACCGGGGCGACCGGGCCGTGCTCACGCAGTCTGCGGTAGTGGCCGTGCGGGTCGGCGGCGAAGGCGGGGCCGTACAGCGCGAGGGGCTGCGGCGGCTGCGGCGGGTGGGTCATGACGGGTCCTCGGGCTGCGGCAGTCGGGTCAGCACGTGTTCGGCGAGGGCGATCAGGGCGTCGATGCTGCCGCGCCGCTCCCGGGCGTCGCACTGGACGAGCGGGGTGCCGGGGGCGAGGTCCAGATGCTTGCGCAGGACGTCGTCGGCGTGGGCGGGAGCGTCGGGGAAGCGGTTGACGGCGACGGCGTACGGCAGGCCCTGCTCCTCGACCATGTCCATGACGGCGAAGGAGTCGGCGAGGCGCCGGGTGTCGACGAGGACGAGGGCGCCGAGCGCGCCGCGCGCGATGTCCTCCCAGAGCGGCAGGAAGCGTTCCTGCCCGGGGGTCCCGAACATGTAGAGCACCAGGTCGTCCAGGACGGTGAGGCGTCCGAAGTCGATGGCGACGGTGGTGGTGGTCTTGTCGGGGAGTCCGGCGGTGCTGTCGAGTCCCGTGCTGGACTGGGTCATCGCCTCCTCGGTGTGGAGGGTCGCGATCTCCGAGAGCGTCCGGATCAGGGTGGTCTTGCCCACGCCGAAGGGACCCGTGACGACGAGCTTCATCAGGGTCCGGGCACCGGCCGGCAGATAGCCGACGCCCGTGCGGTCAGTGGAGGGAGCGGAGTCCAACGAGCAGCCTCTCGACGAGCGGCCGGTCGATGTCCCCGGCACTGGGTATCGGCGGTCGCGTGAGCAGAAGTCCGGCGGCCGCGAGGTCCGTGGCCAGGAATACGGTGGCGCTGACCGGCAGTTCCAGATGGGCCGCGCACTCGACGACGGTGAGGGCGCCGGGTTCCAGCAGCTCGCAGAGCCTGCGCTGCTCCGAGCCGAGGTCACCCGGGAGTGCCTCCCCGGTGCGCAGGAGGACGGCGAGCCGGTCGAGCGCGGGGCCGGCGGGCCGGGTGCGGCCCCCGGTGACGAGGTAGGCGGGTATCAGACGGCGTTCTGGGCCGGCGGTCATGGCCGGTCGGTGGCGTCCGGCCGGCGGGTGGGCGCGTGCATCGCCCGGGTCAGCGCGGTGACCTGCACCTGCATCTGGTAGGCGATGTCACCGAGCTTGGCCCCGGGTTCGGCGAAGAGCGCCAGGGTGGTGTTCTTGCCGGCCGGGACGACGATCGCGAAGCCGAGATCGGATTCGACGACGGTCTGGGCCAGCTGCGGGGTGTCGGCGCCGGTGAACGCGGTGGTGAAGGCGCGGGCGGCGGCGTGCAGGGTGGCCGTCATCGCGGCGACGCGTTCGCCGGAGGCCCGGTCGAGGCCGGGTGAGGCGCCTTCGACGAGGCCGTCTCCGGTGGCGACCACGGCGTGCTGGACCCCGGGCAGTTCGAGCAGCGGGGTGAGCACCCATGCGAGGTCACCGGTGAGGGGGCTGGGGGCGCTCACTTCTCGTCGTCTCCTTGGTCGTCCTGGTCGCCCAGGTGGTCGTGGCCGTCCTCGTCCGGTGCGGGGGCCCGCCCGGTGACGCTCCTGCCGATCTGGGTGCCCTGCTGGAGCGCCGCCCAGGAGGACTCGGCCTGCTCGGGTGTGCGCGGTGCCGCTACGGAGGCCGGGGCGGCGGGCGCCGCGGCCGGTGCGGGGCGCGGCGAGCGGCGGCGCCGGGTGGGCAGCCCCGACGGTTCGGCGGCGGCTTCCGGCGCGCCCTGTCCCGCTTCCCGTTCCCTGGCGGCGGGCCGGCCGGGCTCCGGGTGCGCGGAGACCGGGGCCGGGGCCAGCACGGAGAGCGTGTGGTCGTCCTCCATGACGGTCAGCAGATGCGCGGGGACCCGGAGGATGGTCCGCATGCCGCCGAAGGGCGAGGCTTCGATGTGGCAGTGGAAGCCGTACTGGACGACGAGCCGGCCCACGACGGCGAAGCCGGTCTGGGGCGGGTCGCCGAGTTCGGTGAGCAGGACCTCGGAGGGGCCGGCGAGCAGGGCGCGGGCCCGGTCCAGCGCGTCGTCGTCCATGCCGATGCCGGCGTCGTCGACGACCAGGAACGCGCCGCGTCCGCCGCTCTGCTGGACCGTCACCTGGACGTCGGTGTCGGGGTGGGAGTAGGCGGTGGCGTTGGCGAGGAGTTCGGCCAGCGCGATGGCGAGGGGTTCGGCGGCACGGGCGGCGAGGGCGAGGCGTTCGTCGCGCAGGTGGTTGGAGACCTTGATGCGTTCGTAGCCGGCGACGCGGGACTGGGCGCCGAGGACGATCTCGACGAGGGGCGAGTTCTGCCGGGCGAGGCCGGGCCAGGCGTCGCAGAGCACGGCGGTGGCCTGGGTGCGGCGCAGGGCCAGTTCGTTGCGGAAGTCGAGCTGGAGGATGCGCGGGTCGTCGTACTCGTGCTGGAGCTCGTGGAGCAGGCGCTGGGACTGGTTGAGCAGGGACTGGATCTTGGCGGAGGTGCCGCGCATCGCGGCGCGGGCGGCGGCGTCGACGCGCCGGCGCTCGTCGAGTACGGCGGTGCGGGTGGCCTGGACGGCCTCGGTGAGCAGCCCGGCGGCGTCGCCGTCGATCTCGGTGGCCTCGCGCAGTCCGGGGACCGGGGCGCTGGGGTGGGAGAGGGAGAGCGCCGCCGCGGGTATCCGTTTGCGGGCCAGCTGGCGTATCTCGTCGACGAGCGCCGCGGTGCGGGCCTCGGCCGTCTTCGCCTGGCGTTCGTACAGTTCGGCGTGGGCCACGGCGAGTTGTTCCGAGCGGGCCGCCCGGTAGGAGCGGACCGTCGCCGCCACGGCGGCGACGACGGCGACCATCGCCACGATCCATGCCATGCCGTTACCGCGTTTCTGTCGTCGGGGTGCCTCCGGCCGGACTGCCGGGGGCCGGGGTCAGTCGGCCGCGCGGGCCGTGGTGCGGGCCTCCACTTCCCGGGCGACCTCGGCGACCTCGGTCATGACCTGGAGGACGCCGGGGAGTTCCGAGCCGTCGAGGTGGCGGTACTCGCTGCCGATGGTGACCACCAGCCGCTCCGGGAGGCCGAGTTCGGGGTGGCGGCCCTCGGCGATGACGCGGCGGGCGGCCTCGGTGGAGGGCACGCCCGCGGTGTGGAAGGCGTGGGCGCGTTCGCGCACGTACTCCAGGTACACGATGTGGTCGCGGACTCCGGCGCGGTCCAGGACCGGGCCGTGGCCGGGGACGATCGTCTCGGCGCCGGTGGCGAGGACCTGTTCGCAGGCGGCGATCACGTTGTCCAGGGGTCCGGCCCAGTGGATCGGGTGGTCGCCCGGCTGCTGGGGCGTGCTGGAGAAGATGATGTCGCCGCTGAAGACGGTGCTCTGCGCGGGCAGGTGGACGATGAGGTCGCCGGCGGTGTGCGCGGGAGGCAGGGAGCTGACGCGGACGGGGTAGTCCCCGACGGTCAGTTCGAGTTCTCCGGTGAAGTACGTGGTCGGGCGGACCGGTTCGGTGGCCGACCAGTCGAAGGGGCCGAAGTGGCGGCCGAGGTAGGCACCGAGCGGGGTGGCGGCGTCCCCGCCGGTGACCAGCGCGTGCTGCTGCCGAGGCGTGGGCTCGTAGTGGATGTGTTCCTTGGCCTCGCGGGTGACGATGATCTCCGCGTCGGGCAGGACCCCCGCGCCCCAGAAGTGGTCGCCGTTGGCGTGGGTGACGACGATCCGGTCGATGGTGACGCCGTCGGGCAGCCGCTTGGTCGATTCGGCGAGGAACTGGCCGGCCAGCACCGCGTCGTACGGGGTGTCGATCCACAGCGCGCCCCGGGGCGAGACGAGCAGGCCGCAGTTGGCCAGCCCCCAGCCCCGCTTCGGCGGCAGCCAGGCGTACAGGCCACGGCCCAGGTCAGCGACTTCTCCACCCGTGATCGACATGGACGCGATTATGCCGACCCCGATCCGGGCGCGCGTTCGAACCAGGTCTCGATTTGATTGCGTTGGCGGGAAATCGACGCTTCCCTGTCTGGACTCGGTGCGGTGGGTAACGGTACGAGAGCGGCCGAACGCCCCAGCGAGACGAACGATCGGGTCATACCCCCCGCAACTCACGCGATCCGCGCACCGCTTGCGGGAGAACGTGACGACCCGCCATCAAACGAGCAGCGGCCGATTACCCACCGAGCATGACTGAAAACCGACGCGTGAAAGCCACCGGAGCGGCCACCGCCGGGACGGCTCAGACGGCGATCACCGTGACGCCGGCCTCCGTGAACCGCGCGCCGGCCTCGGGGGTGATGCCCCGGTCGGTGACCAGGAAGTCGACCAGGCCGAGATCGCAGACCCGGGCAAAGGCCCGCTTGCCGATCTTCGACGAGTCGGCGGCCACCACCACCCGCTGCGCCTGCTGGGCGAGCAGCCGGTTGATGCTGGCCTCGCCCTCGTGGTGGACGTACACGCCGCGTTCGGTGTCGATCGCGTTGATCCCCAGCACGGCGACGTCCAGCGTGATCTCGCCGAGCACCCCGCTGGCCAGCGGCCCCGTCAGCTCGTACGACTGGGGCCTGGCCACACCGCCGGTGACCACGATCTTGATCTGCGGCCGGATCACCAGCTCGTTGGCGATGTTCAGCGCGTTGGTGACGACCGTCAGGGTCGGCTGGCCGGGGGCGGCGCCCGCGCCCTCGCCGACGAGGTCGGGGCGCACGGCCAGCGATCTGGCCACCTCGGTGATGGTGGTGCCGCCGGTCAGACCCACCACCTCGCCGACCGCGACCAGGTCGGCCGCGGCACGGCCGATGGCCTGCTTCTCCGGGGCGTTGCGCCCCGCCTTGTAGCGCAGCGCCAGCTCGTAGCTGACCCCGTGCGCCACCGCGCCACCCCGGGTGCGGGTGAGCAACTGCTGCTCGGAGAGCTGGTCGAGGTCGCGGCGGATGGTCGCGGCCGAGACGTCGAGCGCCCTGGCGGCGTCCTCGACGTCCACCCGGCCGTGCTTGCCGACGAGTTCCAGCAGTGCGTTCCACCGGGCGTCCCTGGACACGAACTCTCTCCTCACGGGTCCGGTCTGCGGGCACCCGGTCCCCGGGGCGCGATCACCGGAACAGGCGCAAGCGTCGCACACGGGTCCTCCGAGTCAAGCCGCCTGCACGCTGCGTGCTTGATAGTGCTCGCTCATCGCGAGTAACGTGCGTAATCGAGCATCCCATCACCAGTTCGGAGTGCAAAAGTGTCTTTTGTCGAGATCGAGACCGCCAGCCAGCCGGAGTGCTGGCGCCGCGCCGCGCAGCTCGCTCCGGGCCACGCCGACGTCCTGCCCGCCGCCGGCGAGCGCATCGCCGTCGTCGGCTGCGGGACCTCGTTCTACATGGCTCAGGCATACGCCGCACTCCGCGAGGACTCCGGACAGGGCGAGTCGGATGCCTTCGCCGCCTCGGAGTTCCCCTCCCGGCGCCGCTACGACCGGGTGGTCGCCCTGACCCGCTCCGGCACCACGACGGAGGTCCTCGACCTGCTGAACCGGCTGCGCGGGACCACCCCGACCGTGGCCGTCACCGCGGACCCGGACACCCCGGTCATGTCGGCCGCGGACGCGGTCGTGGTCCTCGACTTCGCCGACGAGCGGTCCGTCGTGCAGACCCGCTTCGCCACCACGCTCCTCACCCTGCTCCGCGCCCACCTCGGCCTGCACGACGAGTCCGTGGTCCGCGACGCGGAGACCGCGCTGGCCGAGCCGCTGCCCGAAGGACTCGTGGACTGCTCGCAGTTCACCTTCCTCGGCCGCGGCTGGACGGCGGGCCTGGCCAACGAGGCGGCGCTGAAGATGAAGGAGGCCTCGCTGTCCTGGACGGAGGCGTACGCCGCGATGGAGTACCGCCACGGCCCGATCAGCATCGCCACCACGGGCACCGCGACCTGGAGCTTCGGCCCCGCCCCCGAGGGGCTGCGCGAGCAGGTCCTCGCCACCGGCGCGCGCTGGATCGAGAGCGGGCTCGACCCGCTGGCCGAACTGGTCCGCGTCCAGCGCCTGGCGATCGCCCGCGCCGACGCCCGCGGCCTGGACCCCGACAGCCCCCGCCACCTCACGCGTTCCGTGGTCCTCGCGGAGGCCTGAACCGGCCGGGCGCGCACCGCACACGGCCGGGGCGCGCTCCGCACGGAGCGGCCCCGGCCGGTGCCGGTGTCGCCGGGTCAGGACTCCTCGAAGTAGGCGTCGAGGACGGCGTCGAAGCCCTCCGTCCACCCCTTCAGCTCGCTCCGGGCGGCGGCCTCGACCTCGGCGTTGAACCAGCGCTGGGTCGACATGTGGACCGTGACGGTGAACCGGCGGCCGAACCGGGCCGGCTTCAGCTCCACGGCACCGATCTCGTCCCAGCGGAAGTCCGCCTCCTGGTCGTCCAGCGTGAACCGGATCCCGGTGCGGTCCGCGGTGATCGACCCGCGCCGGTCCTTCACCTCGAACGAGGGCCCGTCCGCGGCCTCTTCGTCGCTCTCGTCCTCCTCGTCGTCCGCCGCCTTCGCGGTGGCGGGCTCGTCGCCGGGGGCCGCGTCCTCGGGCACGGCCTCCGCCGCGACCTCGTCGGCCGCGTCCCCGGACACGGTCGCCCCGGTCGCCTCGGGCTCCTCGGTCTCCTCCGCGTCCGCGCCCGCCGTCGGGGCGGTCCGGGGGGCCGTGAGACCGGGGATGTACGCCGGGTCTGTCCCCGCGGCGTACGCGGGCTGGGTCTTCGGATCTATGCGCTGCTCCACGGCGGGCAGTATGGCCGACGAACCTGTACGGGGCCAGTAAGGCCGCCGTCCGCCGCCCCGCTCCCCCGCGCCGGGGAGAGCCGGGGAGCGGCGGAGAGCGGCAGGAAGCGACAGGGAGCGGGTCCGCGTCGCCGCGGCCCGCCCCCCGGTGTCCGCCGCGGCGCGGCGGACGGTCAGTTCACGGTGCAGGCCCTGTCGCCCAGGGCGAAGGAGGCCGGTGCGGTGTTGCCTCCCGTCAGGGTGCCGGTGAAGCCGAAGGCCACCGAGGATCCGGGGGCCACCGTGCCGTTCCAGGAGATGCTGGACGCCTTGACCTTCGCGCCGTCCTGCGCGGGGGTGGCGTTCCACATCTGGCCGACGCGCTGCCCGTCCGGGAAGGTCCACCCCAGCGTCCAGCCGTTCAGTGCCGTCTTCCCGGTGTTGGTGAGCGTCACATCCGCCTGGAAGCCGCCCGACCACTGGTTGGTGACCTTGTACGTCACCGCGCAGACGGCGTCACCGGGCGGGGTGCCCGGGTCGGTGCCGGGGTCCGTGCCGCCGTCACCGCCCCCGTCGCCGTCCGAGGAGTCGCCGTAGATGACGCCGCGTCCGTTGGTCGCGACGTAGACCCGTCCGTAGACCCTCGGGTCGCCGGTGATCGCCGCCCCGGTCCAGCCCCACTGGTGGGCGTCGTCGTTGATCCGGGTCCAGGTGGCGCCCGCGTCCGTGGACCGGAAGATCCCGCGCACCCCGCCGATCTTCGCGCTGACGAACAGCGTCTGGTACGAGGCTCCCGCGGCCGCCTTGCCGAAGCCGACCGCGTCCGCCTGGTCCACCCCGGTCAGCCTGGTGAACGTCGTCCCGGAGTCGGTGGAGTGCCACAGCCCGTACGCGCCGTTCGCGCTGCCGCCCGCGAGCCACACGTCGCCCTCGGTGCCCGGCACGGCCTTGAAGCGCACATTGCCGTCGGCGGGCAGTCCGGTCGACGCCTTCGCCGTGAAGGTGGCGCCGCCGTCGGTGGAGACGTAGAAGGTGCCGGCCTTGTAGCCGTAGAACTTCTTCGGGTTCTTCCGGTCGGACTCGACGGTGGCACCGGCCGGGATGCCGGCCGACGCCGACCAGGAGCTTCCGAAGCCGGTGGTGTGCTGGACGCCCGCGCCCTCCGGGGACCAGACGAAGCCGGTGCCGTCGGCCGCCGCGGCGACGGTGCCGCCGCCGGTGACGCCCGAGGGCTCGGAGCCCTGGAACCAGTTGGCCCCGTTGTCCGTGGAGAAGCCGATGTGCGGGGCGGCGTCGGCGTTGCCGACCCGGACCACCGTGTTCGGGCTGCTCTCCGCGAAGTCCAGGCTGGTGGTCGAGGTGAGGTTGGGCGAGGTGAACATCATCCCGGGCACGGCGTCCAGATCGGTGTGCCGGAAGCCGCCGACGTCACCGAGCGCGCTGAGCAGCGGGGCGCCGGTCGGCGGGCTGGCCAGGTCGTTGACGGCGGTCTCCTCCAGGCCCTTCACCATCGGGGTGATCCTGAACTGGCTGCCGGAGTCCCAGTTGGTGAGGTCCTCCGTGCCGTAGATCGTCGCGCCGGTCCCGTACATCATCCGGTTCGAATCGAAGGGGTCGATCTCCAGCGCCTCGGTCATCCAGCCCAGCTTCGGCGTGGTCTCCGGGGGTGCGGGGTTGGCGTTCCAGGTCAGCCAGGGCACGGAGGAGACGTCCTGGGTGAAGCGGTTGGCGCGGTTGGGGTAGCTGGTGTAGTCCCACGCCCGGGTCCAGGTGGCACCGCTGTCCGTGGAGCGGAAGATCTGCGTGTCCGGCCACCAGGAGCTGTAGGCGGTCGCCATCACGGTCCCGGGGTGCTGCCGGTCCACCGTCAGTCCGCTGAAGCCGTAATAGGTGTCCGCCTCCGCGACCGGGCTGACGTCCTTCCACGCGCCGGTCGCGGTGGTGTAGCGCCAGATCCGCCCCTTGCCGCCGTCGTACGGGCCGCCGGTGTCGCTGAGGGAGAGGTAGAGGTAGCCGTTCTCGGAGTCCAGAACGCCCTTGTGGGCCAGATATCCGGTGGGCTGGCCGGCGATCCGGGACCAGGTGGTGCCGCCGTCCGTCGAGCGGTAGACGGTGTTCTCCTTGTCGGCGACGCCCACGTAGATGTCCTGGGTCGCGCCGCCGGCGGTGCCGGTCCGCTCGTCGAACGTCACCCAGACGATGCCCTGGTTGTCGTTGCCGTAGCCGCTGGTGTCGGTCGGGTCCTGGGAGTAGTTGCCCGGGTTGGGGAACGCCGTCACCTGGGACCAGGTCACCCCCGAGTCCGTGGACCGCCACAGGCCCTTGCCGCTGGGCGCGCCCAGGTAGAGCACGGAGTTCTTGTTCGGGTCGACGGCCAGGCGCTCGCCCATGCCCCGGCCGGGCATGTTGCCGCCGAGCTTGAACGGGAGGGCGCTCGCCTTCCAGCTGGCGCCCCGGTCGGAGGAGCGCAGCACGGCGCCGTTGGTCGGGTCCCAGTCGTTGGTGTACGTGCCCACGGCGGCGTACACGTTGTCCGGGTCGGCGGAGTCCGAGGCCAGGCTCACCACGCCGGTCCAGCCCCAGTGGTCCCAGTCCACCCAGTCGAGCAGCGGTGTCCATTGCTTGCCCGCCTGGTCCCAGCGGTAGGCGCCGCCGATGTCGGTGCGGGCGTAGGCGAGGTTCTTCTCGGAGCGGTTGAAGACGATGCCGGGGACGAAACCTCCGCCGTCGATGCGGACGTTCTTCCAGTCATAGGTGTCGGCGGCCGTCGACACATCGGATGCCTCGGCGGCCGGGGCGGCTGCACGGGCCTGCGCCGACGCCGGGGCGCCGGTGGCGAACAGCCCGGCGGTGAGCGTGAGCGCGGCCAGCAGGGTGGCCAGGGGTCTTGCGCTTGAGCGCACGGAAACGTCCTCTCCGAACAGGACCGCCGACAGCGGCGGTAAGGGCGTGCACGGATGTGGGAGCGCTCCCATTGCGCGTCCCGATGGTAGCGGCGCCACCCCCGGGGGAGAAGGGTGGCGACAGAGTTCATCGGATGACTTGATCCGTCCCTGTCATCCAAGGCGTGTGATGCCCTGCGGAAAACCGCAGGAGGTGCGGAGGCGAACCGCATACCGGCGCGGGCCCCCCGATTCCTAGCGTGGCGGGGAAGCCGCGGCGCCGTGCCGGGGCCGCCACCGGGACCGGAGACCTCGTATGGAACACCTCGTGCTCGCCCTCCCCCAGGAACCCGCCGGCGGGGTGGCGGGGTGGGCAGCCGGGCTCGTCGACACGCTCGGCGGCCCCGGCGCCGGACTCGCCATCGCCCTGGAGAACCTCTTCCCGCCCCTGCCGAGCGAGGTGATCCTGCCGCTGACCGGCTTCGCCGCCGGGCAGGGGGTGCTCTCCCTGGCGTCCGCCCTGTTCTGGACGACACTGGGCTCGGTCTCCGGCGCCGCCGCGCTCTACGCGCTCGGGATGCTCTTCGGCCGGGCCCGGATGTACGCGCTGTGGGCGCGCCTCCCCCTGGTCAGGACGTCCGATCTGGCGCGCACCGAGGCGTGGTTCGCCCGGCACGGCACCAAGGCGGTACTGCTGGGCCGGCTGGTCCCGGTCTTCCGCAGCCTGATCTCGGTGCCGGCCGGGGTGGAGCGCATGCCCGTCGCGCTGTTCCTGGGACTGACGGCCCTCGGCAGTCTGGGCTGGAACACCGCGCTGGTGATGGCGGGTTACTGGCTCGGGGACCAGTGGGACACGGTGGGCGACTGGGTCGGCGTCCTGTCCAAGGCCGTCCTGGCCCTGGCCCTGGCGGCCCTCGCCCTGTACGTCGCGGCCCGCCTCCGCACCCCGAACGGCCGGGCCCAGCACCGCCGTACGCGCTCGTGACCGACACGGCACCTCTAGGATCGGTGGACGTGACGGGGGACGCGGTGGCGGTCAGGGGCTCCGGCCGGGTGCGGCCGGTCGCGGGCACGTTCCTGGGCTGCCTGACGGCGTTCGCCGGTCTCCTCCACTTCACGGGGTCCGGGGTCCTGCTGGGCGCCTTCCTGCTGTGGCCGCGCACCCGGGCCCGCGCGCGGGCCCGGTTCCTCGCGGGCGCCCGGTGGCTGACGGCGGCCGAACGGTGGCGCCGGACCGTCTTCTTCGGCGACCGCTTCCCGGACTACGCCCCCTCGGACCGGCAGGTCCTGCGCTATCTGTCCGTCCGCACCTACGCGGGGCTGCTCTGCGCCGTGGTGGCCGGGCTCCTCGGCTTCGGGGTGGTCCTGGCGGTCCTCCTCGCGGTCGGGGTGGCGCGGTCCACGACCGACTGGGCGGAGTTGCCGGCCCAGGTCCTGCTCGGCTCCGTGCTGCTCTTCCTCAATCTCCAGGGCCTGGTCTCGCTGGCGGCGCTCGATACCCGGCTCGCCCGGGCATGCTTCGTGCCCGACGACCGGGAGCTGCTGGAGCGCCGCATCGGTGAACTCTCCGCGAGCCGCGCCGCGGTGGTCCGCGCGGTGGACGCCGAACGGCGCCGCGTCGAGCGCGATCTGCACGACGGGGTGCAGCAGCGGCTGGTGGCGCTGGCCATGCTGCTCGGCCGGGCCCGCCGCGCCCGGGACGCCGAACGCGCCGACGCGCTGCTCGCCCAGGCGCACCGGGAGGCGGGCGAGGTCCTGGCCGAACTGCGGGACGTGGCCTGGCGGGTCTATCCGACGGCCCTGGACAGTCTGGGGCTGCGGGAGGCGCTGGGCGGGGTGGCCGAGCGGTGCGCGATGCCGGTGCGGCTGGAGTACGAGGTGGCCGGGGAGCTGCCGCCGCCCGTCGAGACGGCCGCGTACTTCGTGGTGTCGGAGGCCGTGACGAACGCCGCCAAGCACGCGGGGGCCGGGGAGCTGTACGTGGGCGTCGTGCGCCGGGGCGCGGTGCTGACCGTGCGCGTCCGCGACGACGGGGCGGGCGGCGCGGACCCGGAGGGCACCGGCCTCGCGGGGCTGCGCGGCCGGGTCGCCGCGCTCGACGGCATGCTGGACGTCCACAGCCCCGCCGGGGGCCCCACCACCGTGACCGCGGAGCTGCCGTGCGCGTGATGCTCGCCGAGGACTCGACCCTGCTCAGAGAAGGGCTGGTCCGCCTCCTCACGGAGGAGGGCCATGAGGTGACCGCCGCCGTGGGCGACGCCGAGGCGCTGCTCGCGCGGGTGGCGCAGGATCCGCCGGACGTCGTGGTCACCGACATCCGGATGCCTCCGGGCCACAAGGACGAGGGGCTGCGCGCGGCGGTGGAGATCCGCGACCGGTTCCCGGACGTGGGCGTGCTCGTGCTCTCGCAGTACGTGGAACGGGCCTACGCCGCGCAGTTGCTGGCCGTCCACGCCGAGCGGGTCGGCTATCTCCTCAAGGACCGGGTCGCCCAGGTCGAGGAGTTCCTGGACTCGCTGGACCGGATCCACGCGGGCGGGGCGGTCTTCGACCCGGAGGTCGTACGGCAACTGGTCATCCGCAGCGCGCACGGCGATCCGCTGGCGCGGCTGACCCCGCGCGAGCGGAGTGTGCTGGAGGCGCTGGCGCAGGGGCACACCAACGCGGCCATCGGGCAGCGGCTGCACATCTCGCAGAGCGCGGTGGAGAAGAACCTCAACACGGTCTTCGACAAGCTGGGCCTGGAGCGGGCCACCGGATACAACCGGCGGATCCTGGCCGTGCTGCGCTATCTGGAGGCGTGACCGGGGCCCGGGGCAGGCGGGGAGGGGCGGTCAGTACCAGTCGCCCCGGCCGGGCGGGTCGCAGAGTTCGAGCACCACCTCACCGGCCTCCGAGGTCGTGCCGCCCACCGGCCTGACCCGGTCGCCGACGTTCACCAGGTGCGGGGCCGCGCCGACGATGCGGCAGCGGTAGACGAAGCCCTCGGGGAAGCGGACCAGCGACTCGTTGCGCATGATCCGCGAGTAGCGGTTGACGACGCTGGAGCGGACGACGACCCCGTGGCCGTCGCTGTGCCGGGACACCAGATCGCTCGACGCGCAGACGGGGCACAGGAGTTTGCGGAAGGACGCGGTGCCGCACCAGCGGCAGACCTGGTAGACGAGGCCCTCCGTGCGGCGTTCCTCGGCCGGGTGGCGAACCGCCGCCGGTCCCCTGTCGATTCCGGTGCTGATCACGGCTCGGCCTCCCGCTCTCGACTCGGTGCGCCGCGTCGTCGACGGCACATCGGCACCGTATGGCACTTAGTTCCATGAAGTAAAGGTACTCAGTACCGAAGAAGAGTGAACTACCTCTCAGCCACGGCCTCTTCCTCTCCGATGGCCGCTTCGATGCGCTGTACGACGCGCCACATCGGGGCCCCCTTGGGCGCGATCATCACGATCACGTCCTCCTCGGCGGCCGGCGGCAGCGGCCGCTCGGCGGCCGAGCCCCACAGCGAGCGGACAAGTTCGAGCGCCCGGTCCACCTCGGCGCCCGCGTCCCCCCGGCCGCCCGAACGCAGCCAGGACCGGAGCCCGTTGTTGTGGGCGGCGACGACGGCGGCGGCGATCACCTCGGCGCGCAGGGCCGCGTCGGGGGTGTCGCCCCAGCGGCGCTCCAGATAGCCCGCCATGGTGCGTTCGTACCGGCGCACGACGGACAGTTCGTACGTACGCAGCCCCGGCACCTCCCGGGTGAGCCGGTAGCGCTGGACGGAGAACTCGGGCTTCTCCGCGTACATCCGGAAGACCAGCCGGGCCGCGTCGCACACGGTGTCCACCGGGTCGCCGTCCCCGGCGGTGTCCAGGAACGCGGTCATCTCCGCGAGGCACCGCTCGTGGTCGGGGAAGACCGCGTCCTCCTTCGAGGGGAAGTAGCGGAAGAACGACCTCCGCCCCACCCCGGCGCTGGCGACGATGTCGTCCACCGTGGTCCGTTCGAACCCGCGCTCCATGAAGAGGGCGAAGGCCGCCTCGGCGAGCACGTCACGCATGGGCGGCTTCTTGGCGGGCCGACGGTCCTCAGTCATGCCGGAAACGTAGCACCAGAACGGCGTATCCGACACTGGGTACCTTTACGCAGGGTACTGAGTGCCATAGGATGACCGCAGAGACACCACCAGGTACAGGGAGAGCCGGCGTGAGCTTGAGGATCGTTGTCTGTGTGAAGTACGTGCCCGACGCGACCGGTGACCGGCATTTCGCCGATGACCTGACGTTGGAC